>NZ_JBGLRC010000025.1:0-65567 GCF_041402345.1 Aeromonas sp. S11(2024)
CCGTTTCTACCGTCATCCCAACTTGCTCAAGGCGGGGCCAGAGCAGGTCACACCGATAGCACCGGAGCAGGTCTGGGTCGCAGATATCACCTATCTGCCAGCCAGGAGCGGACCGCTGTACCTGAGCCTGGTGACGGATGCCTACTCACGCAAGATAGTGGGCCATCACGTACACGAAGGGATGCACGCCGAATCGGTGGCGATGGCGTTCAGGAAAGCCCTGAAGCAACGACGTGGCAGCGGGGAGCTAATCCATCACTCGGACCGCGGCGTGCAGTATTGCTCGGGGCTGTATCAGTCATTACATGAACGGTACGGGGTGAAGTGCTCGATGACGGATGGGTATGACTGTTACCAGAATGCGTTGGCGGAGCGGGTGAACGGGATTTTGAAAGGAGAGTTATTGCTGCAAAGCCCGCAGGATTTGACGCAAGCGCGGGAAATGGTGCGTGAAGCGGTGGATATTTACAACGCGGAGCGGCCGCATCATGCGTTGAAATACAGAACCCCCGATGCGGTACATAGGGGGTTCTGAGTAGAGAAATGCTAGTTGAAAATGTGTAAACCTATTTCAGGACTAGACACAGATTAGGGGAGAGGGCTTAGTCCTGCGGGCTTTTGAGCGCCTTGACCACATCCTCTTTGGGCTCCAGCTCCTTGACCTGATTGAAGATCTCCAGCTCCCCTTGCGGGCTGACGGTGTAGGCATCGGCATCCTGATAGCTGCCGCTGCCAGCGCTCTCGATGATGACCACCAGCTCGGGCTGCTTGTCGCCATTCAAATCGACCAGTTTCAGCTCCCGGATAAAGCCGTTGCGGGCCATCACCTTGCCATCCTGAAACTCATCCAGTGGAAACTGGGCGTTCTGACCCGAATAGAGTCGCACGTCATAGCTGCCGATGGAGGCGGGCTCACCCACCCCTTGCGCCACCCGGATCACCTGCCCGGAGGGGAGGGTCAGTTGCTTGCTAAATCCCTCTTCGGCTTGTGCTTGTGCCGCCAGCGGCAGGGTCAGCAGCCCTGCCATCATCAATGCTCTGTTCATCTTGCAACCTCTTGCTGTCTCTTGAGTGCGGGCTCCCGGGGAGCCCGCCGTGATGTTGCTACCAGATCTTCACCCGCTTCTGGGGCGGCAGATAGAGCTTGTCCCCCGGCTGGATGTTGAATGCCTCGTAGAAGGCGGGAATGTTCGGCACCACGCCGTTGACCCGGTACTCGGGGGGCGAGTGGGGGTCGGAGCGCAGCAGCATCTGCATCAGCTCGGGGCGATACATCCCCTTCCACACCTGCGCCCAGCCGAGGAAGAAGCGCTGCTCGCCGGTAAAGCCATCCAGCACCGGCGCCTCCTTGCCATCCAGCGACAGCTCGTAGGCTTTGTGGGCGATGGTGAGGCCGCCCAGATCGCCGATGTTCTCCCCCAGGGTAAACTGGCCGTTGACGAACTGGCCGTTGATGGGCTCGAAGCGGTTGTACTGGGCCACCAGACGGCTGGTGCGAAAGCGGAACTCCTTGAGATCCTGCGGTGTCCACCAGTCGCGCATCATGCCGTCGCCGTCGGATTTGGCTCCCTGATCATCAAAACCGTGGCCCATCTCGTGGCCGATCACCCCGCCGATGGCGCCGTAGTTGACCGCATCATCCGCCGTCATGTCGAAGAAGGGGGGCTGCAAGATGGCCGCCGGGAAGACGATCTCGTTGTTGCTCGGGTTGTAGTAGGCGTTCACCGTTTGCGGCGACATGTGCCACTCGTCCCGGTCGACCGGCTTGCCGAGGCGCGCCAGACTGTCTGCGTATTCAAAGGCTTGCGAGCGTTGCAGGTTGCCGACCAGATCATCCGGTTTGATGGTGATAGCGCTGTAATCCTTCCACTTGTCGGGGTAGCCGATCTTGGGACGGAACTTGGCCAGCTTCTCGAGGGCCTGCGCCTTGGTCTCGGGCGACATCCAGTCGAGCTCCTTGATGCTCTGGCCGTAGGCGGTGCGCAGGTTCTCCACCAGCTGCTCCATCCGCTCCTTGGCCGCTGGCGGGAAGTAGCGGGCCACATAGAGCTGGCCGACCGCTTCACCCAGATGATCGTTCAGCACCCCGAGCGCCCGCTCCCAGCTGGCGCGCTGCTTGGGCGTGCCGCTCAATGTGGTGCCGTAGAAGGCGAAGTTGGCGCGGTCGGTCTCGCTGTCGAGATAGGGGGCGTAGTCGGTCAGCAGTTGCCACTTGAGGTAGGCCTGCCAGTCGGCGATGGGGGTCTGGGCCATCACCTGATCCAGCGCGCTCAGATAGGTTGGCTGACCGATGATGAGATCAGGCTGGCCAGCAATGCCCGCGGTATTGAGATAAGCCTGCCAGTCGAGATGGGGGGCGAGCCGTGCCAGTTCGCTGGCGGGGCGCTTGTTGTAGTTCTTCTCCCGATCCCGCAGGGCCACGTTGTCCCACTGGATGGTGGCGAGCCGGGTTTCGAGGGCCAGAATCCGCTTGGCCTTGCCGCTCGGGTCAGATTCCCCGAGGCGGCTCAGCATGGCGGCGATATGCTGCTGGTACTTCTGGCGCAGGGCCTGACTCTCGGGATCCTGCTTGAGGTAGTAGTCCCGATCCGGCAGTCCCAATCCACCTTGATAGAGGTAGACAGCATAGCGGTCGGGGGACTTGGCATCGGCGTCGATCCAGATGCCAAACGGCGCGCCGACGCCCATGCGGCCACTTTGGGCAAAGGCGCGGGCCAGCGCAGCCTGATCACCGATCCGGTCGATATCGGCCAGCGCCGGTGCCAGCGGGGTGAGCCCCTTGGCGTCACGGCCTGCCTGATCCAGATAGCTGGCGTAGAGATCGCGGATCTGCTGGGTCGGCGTGCCGGTGGCGGCCTCCTGCTTGGCCAGCCCCTCGACCAGCACCCGCACATCGGCGAGGGATTTGTCCCGCAGCATGTAGAAGGCGCCATCGGCGGGGCGATCGTCGGGGATCTTGGCGGTGGCGAGCCACTTGCCATTGACGTAACGGAAGAAGTCATCGCCGGGTTTGACCTGGGTGTCCATATTGGCCAGCGCCAGCCCGGAGTGTTTGGGGGATTCTTGCGGTGCCTGACTGCAGCCAGCCAGCAGGGCCAGTCCAATCAGGCCGGCCAGTAAGCTTTTCTTATTGTTCATCTTGTTTGATTCCAATTCGGGTTGTTTGCTTCCCTGCCCATCTTCCTTGCTCCAACCGGTTGTGCGACCGCCTTGCGGCCAGCCTGGTGGAGAGGGCGGGCGAGCCTCACTCTAGCAGCAGGGTTGCAGCTTGATAAGCCCGACTCTGCTAAGATCGGCCGGTCCATTTTGGGGAAGCCTATGATTTCTCATCTTTATTCTCGCTTTTGTCTGACTATGCCAGCGCCGGAAGGTTCCACCGGTCTGCTGGTGGCCTTCAGTGGCGGCCTCGACTCCACTCTGCTGCTGGTACTGGCGGCGCAGTATGCCCGCGAGCACAGCCTGCCGCTTCGCGCCCTGCACGTGCACCACGGCCTCAGTCCCCATGCCGATGAGTGGGTCGCTCATTGTGAAGCCGTGTGTCAGCAATTGGCGGTGGAACTGCTGGTCGAGCGGGTGACTCTGGCCCGCGGCAATGGCGAGAGTCTGGAGGCGCAGGCCCGTACCGCCCGTTACCAGCGACTGACCGCCCGGATGCGGGAGGGGGAGTGGCTGCTCACCGCCCACCATCAGGACGATCAGCTGGAGACCCTGCTGCTGGCCCTCAAGCGCGGCGCCGGTCTGCGCGGTCTGGCCGGCATCTTGCCAAGCCAGCCCTTTGCCGGCGGCCTGTTGTTGCGGCCGCTGCTCGATATGAGTCGCGCCGAGCTGGCCGAGGTTGCCGCTACCCTGCCTTATGGTTGGGTCGAGGATGAGAGCAATCAGGACGTGAGCTATGACCGCAACTTTTTGCGCCAGACGCTTATCCCCCAACTCAAGGCGCGCTGGCCCGCCATGGCCCAGACCGCGGCGCGCAGCATGGCCCTGTGCGCCGAGCAGGAAGCGCTGCTGGATGAGCTGGCCGAGAGCGACTGGCAGCTGGCGGGCGAGGGGGAGGCGCTCCATATCGGCCCGCTGCACGCCCTTTCATCCACCCGGCGCAACAACCTGCTGCGTTACTGGATCCGCCGTCAGGGGGGGGAGATGCCATCCCGTGAGCAGCTTGCCCGGCTCTGGCAGGAGGTAGCGCTGGCGCGCGGCGATGCCAATCCCCAGCTCAACTGGGGGCGCCAGAGCTGCCGCCGTTTTCAGGAGCGGCTCTATCTGGTGAGCCCGGACTTGCAACCCTGCCATCAGGTGTTGCCGGTCACAGTGGGTGAGCCGCTGACCTTGCCGGACGGGTTGGGCGAGCTGGTGGTGCGCATGGCGGAGCACGGCGAGGATCTGTTGCGTGCCCCCCGAGCGAATGAACCGCTCTCGGTGCGTTTTCAGGTAGCGCCCGGGATCCCCCTCAAACCGGTGGGGCGAAGCGGCAGTCGGCGGATGAAGAAGCTGCTGCAGGAGTATGGCGTGCCTTCGTGGCAGCGGGGGCGCATCCCCATCCTCTACTATGGCGAGCAGGCGGCGGCGGTGGTGGGGCTCTTTATCTGCGACGGTTTTATGGCGCAGGAGGCCGGGCTGGTCTGTCACTGGCAGGGGAGCGGTGCGGCCCCCATCCTGCCCGAGCAGGATCTTGCATGAGGTGATCTCGGTGTGAGGGAGGATTAGCCCCAAAAAAAGAAGCTCCGGTCACATGGCGCGCATGTGCCGGAGCAAAGAAGAGTTCGGGATTATTCGTTAGGGCTGGCCTTGCCGGCTTTTTTGCGGGCGTAGAGGTGACTGTCGGCCGCCTCGTAGAGGCTCGGCACATCGACCCCGGATTGCCAGCTGGCGGCGCCAAGGCTGCATCCGACCGAGAAGGTGCTGAGCTCCTTGTTGGTCATCAACATATGCTGCAGTCGCAGCCAGACCGGGCGCCACGCCTCGGGTTCGGCCGGTTGCAGCAGCAGGGCAAATTCATCCCCCCCGAGCCGGAAGGCTTGATCCGTGCTGCGGATACACCCCTTGAGCAGCTGGGCGAAGCGACTCAGCACCAGATCCCCCACCGGATGGCCCCAGGTATCATTGATCTGCTTGAAGCGATCGAGATCCAGCAGCACCAGCACCAGACCGTGGGGCTCGCGGCTGTGCTGCTCGATGGCGCGGCCGATGGCCTCGTCAAAGTAGGAGCGGTTGCCAAGGCCGGTCAGGTGATCGAGCCGGACCAGCTGATCCAGTTTTTCCAGCCGCAGATAGAGGGGCAGCAGCAGGCAGAGCAGCTGATGGTATTGCATCAGGACCCGTTGCTGGCTGCCGCTCAGCGGATGTTCCAGCTCGTAGTGGAGCTGGCCGAGCAGCTGGCCATGCTGACCGCGCAGTTCGAACGGATAGTTGTGCAGGTTGAGGGTGGCCAGCGGCGGGTGCTGGATCAGCACATGGGGCTGGCCACAATCGAGGTAGAGACCGTGGATCCTGACAATTCTTGCCGCACGATCGGCAAAAGTTGTCAGCAGACCGCCGAGATCGCTCTGCCCCAACAACTGCTCGAGCAACTGGTTGCGTTCAACGCTGGGCAACGGCGTGAGCCGCTCCATCTGGCGAACCCACTGCTCGATGCCATGGCTAAAGCCATTAAGTGACGACGTATTTTCCATGGTCTTCCACCTGTAACACCTGACTACTGTCTCCTCCATGCAATTGGCATGCCCAATATATCTTTCCTGCCCGCCAGATCGGCTGACTAAACTTAAGTCGATAAAAGGAGAGGAAAATTTGTACACCGACCTGTTGATCCTGCTGTTCGCCGCCGTGCTGCTGGTGGCAACTTTCCGGCGCCTCGGCTTGCCGGTCATCCTTGCCTACCTGATTGCCGGCGTCTTGCTCGGCCCCCACGGGCTGGCGGTGATCACCGGTCAGTCGATCATGCAGACCATTGCCGAGCTGGGGATCGTCTTTTTGATGTTCTCGCTGGGGCTGGAATTCTCCCTGCCGAAACTACTGGCGATGCGCCGGTTGGTGCTGGGGGTCGGGATGTTGCAGGTGCTGCTCACGTCACTGCTCTTTTTCGCCATCGGCTGGTGGTGGGGGCTGGGTCTGGCCCAGTCGCTGGTGGTGGCGGGAACGTTGGCACTCTCCTCCACGGCTGTGGTGATCAAGCAGCTCGGCGAGCAGAAGCAGCTCCATACCCGCCGCGCCCAGCTGGGGGTGAGCGTGCTGCTGTTTCAGGATCTGGCGGTGGTGCCCCTGCTGGTGATGATCCCCATCCTCGCCCAGCCGGAAGTGCAGGGGAGCGCCCTGGCCGCCGAGATCGCCTGGGCCACCCTCAAGGGGCTGTTTGCTCTCTTCACTCTGCTGGCGGTGGGCAAGTGGTTGCTGCCGCTGCTGTTTCATGAGGTGGCGCGAGCCCGCTCCGACGAGTTGTTCGTGCTGAGTGCCCTGCTGGTGGCGCTGCTGGCTGCCTACATGACCCATTCACTGGGGCTGTCGATGGCGCTGGGGGCGTTTCTGGCGGGGATGATGCTGGGGGAGTCCCACTACCGTCATCAGCTGGAGGTGGACATCAAACCCTTTCGCGACGTGCTGATGGGGCTCTTCTTTATCACCATCGGCATGGCCATGGAGTGGGAGCTGGTGGCGCGGGCTTGGTGGCAGGTGCTGATCTGCGTGGTGCTGCTGGTGCTGTGCAAATCCCTGCTGGTGCTGCTGGCCGGGCGGCTGATGGGGGAGCGCAAGCGCGACAGCATGGCCGCTGGCATCATGCTCAGTCAGGTGGGGGAGTTTGGCTTCGTGTTGCTGGCGCTGGCACTGCACCACGGCCTGCTGGATCAGCAACTGGTCTCCCTGCTGATCGGCATCGGCATCATCTCCATCGCCATGACTCCCTGGCTGGTGACCCAGGCCCATTCGCTGGCTCGCAGCCTCACCGATCCTGCGTTGCTGACCCGCTCCGAGGTGGCACAGTCGGGCCTGAGCAAAAACCAGCACGTCATCATCGCCGGCTTTGGCCGGGCGGGGCAGACCTGTGCCCGCTTTCTCAAGATCGAGGAGATCCCCTTTCTGGCCCTCGATCTTGACCCGGAGCGGGTGAGCGAGGCCAAGCTGGCGGGGGAGCAGGTGGCCTTCGGCGACGCCAGCCGCCGCGATATTCTGCTGGCCGCCGGGTTGTTGCGGGCGCGGCTGGTGATCATCACCTTCGATGACCGCAAGCGGGTGGAGGCGATGCTGGCACTGATCCGCGAACTGGCGGGGGAGCTCAAGGTGCTGGTGCGTACCCGGGATGACAGCTTTCTGGAGCAGTACAAGCAGGCGGGGGCCTTCGAGGTGATCCCCGAATCCCAGGAGGGGGCCCTGATGCTGGTCTCCCACCTGCTGCTCAACTGCGATATCCCCATCGGTCGGGTGATCCGCCGGATGGAGCTGGAGCGCAGCAGCCAGTATCGCTTTCTGCACGGCTTCTACTGGGGGGATCAGAGCGCCAGTAATCTGGAAGCGGATCAGCTGCTCGAACGCCTCCATCCGCTTTTGCTGCACGATCAGGCGTGGGCGGTAGGCCGTGAAGTGCGCGAGTTGCCGCTTGATGAGGTGCGGATCAAGGAGGTGCAGCGTGGCGATCAAAGTCTGGAACCCAGACCCGAGCTGGTGCTGGCGGCCGGTGATCGGCTGATCCTGTTTGGTACCGTGGTGGCGATGGAGCAGGCGGAGCAGCGTTTGCTGGAGGGGCGCTGAGTCCCCTTGCACTCATCGGTTACCCCCTTTATTCCCGCTCTTTTGGTAGCCCTTCGATATCGAGGAAGGCGACGACTCTCTCCCGCTCCCTCAGGGTGTCCTGATAGCCCAGCTTGATCAGCTGCTGGCAATAACCCGGATAGAACATCAAAAAGCTGGCCAGACTGCTGGTCTCATCCCCCTTCACGCCCAGCACCCGCAACAGGCGGCGCAACTTTAGCGGCAGTTTGCGCAGGTAGGCCAGTGCGATTGTGTCGAGATCCTGGCTCGGTTTCAGCACGCAGGTCTCCACCCGCTTCAGCTTGAGGCGGTTGCGTTCCCGCTCAGGGATAAGATCCAAGGTCTGATTGATGCGCCACAGCCGCTCAAGATCGGAGTTGAGGGTGTCGGTAAAGACCGTATCGAGCAGATGGCTGGCGATATTGGAGCTGGTGAGATGACCGTGATGATGGGTCGGCGCCGAGTGGGCTGGCGGATCCAGGGTGATCAGCAGGATCCGCTCTGCCCCCAGATGGATGGCGGGGCTGAGCGGGCTCAGCTGGTGGATGGAGCCGTCGCCGTAGAATTTCTCGCCGATCAGGGTGGCTGGAAAGACGAAGGGGAGAGCCGAGGAGGCGAGCAGGTGCTCCGATGTAAGCACGGTGCGCACCCCGCGACGTCTGGCCCGCTCCCACGGATGGTGGTCGGCCCGCCCTTGAAAGAAGGTGGTGGAGAGGCCGTCATCGTAATCCGATGCCGTGATGGCCAGCGCCTCCAGACTGCCGTAGAGGATGTTGTCATCAATGCGGTGATAGTCGATGAGTTGATCCAGCAGGCGGTGCAGCGGCGCGTTGTCAAAGAGGTGAAAGGCGTGGTTGGTGTGGGGATTGATCAGCCCCGCCGACCCTTCGTACATCAGCCGCCACAGCAGTCGGCCGGGGTGAAAATCGAAGATGTGGTGGGTCTCGAAACGGCGCCAGACCCACTCCAGCTTGCGCACCCCCAGATGGAAGCAGGAGGCGTAGCAGGCCAGCGCGGTGACATTGATGGCCCCCGCCGAGGTGCCACACAGGATGGGAAAAGGGATGCCGAGATTGCGCGGGTAGAGCTCCGCAATCGCCTTGAGGGCTCCGACCTGATAGGCGGCGCGAGCACCGCCACCGGTGAGCAACAACGCTGTATTGGGTCTGGCCATATGCTGGCGCCTTATTGTGTGCTGACAAGAATGTTCCCACTGACAAATTAACTATAAGGCGCTGTATCAAATATAAAAACGGGCGCTTGCCCGTTTTTTTCATGGCTGCTTTTCAAAGGACCCGCTGGGGATTTCCCGGCCGTGCCAGCTGATCAAAGGCGGCGAATACCGGGGCGCTGGCGAGGATGCGACCGTGGCCCAGTCCCCGGGTGCTCACCAGCCGGGTATGACCATCCTGACTGGCCCGCAAGGAATCGCCGTGCGGGGCAAATCTGTCCTCCTCGTCGTGCACGATTATCGCCGCGCCGCTGCGACTGGCGAGGCGACCCAGCGGATCGACCGTACTCAAGGGGTGCTGGTACTCCTGCTCAATCTCCTTGACCACCGCATCGAACAACCGGATGGAGTAGCCGGAGCGCGCCACCATGCCGTAGAGCTGGGGCACATAGTCGAGCACCGGCGAAATCAACAGCAGCGGCAGGGTATCGATACCCGCCTGACGGCTGGAGAGGGTGACGGCGCCTCCCATGCTGTGGGCGATGACCCCGTGCAGCGGGTCTACTTCGCTGGCCAGCTTGGTCGCCAGCTCGTCGAAGGCGCGTACGAAGCGGGGCAGGTGGCCTGTGTTGCCTGCGCTCTGGCCGTGGGCCGGATGATCGTAGGCAATGGCGGTGAAACCCTGCGCAGCGATATGGCTCATCAGCGGATAGAACTGGCTGGCGCTGCCGGACCAGCCGTGCATCAGCAGCCACAGCGGTCCCTGACCTAGCCGATAGCTCATCAATACCCCTTCGCTGGTATGGACCGCCTGCTTCACCAGACCGACAGGTTCGTGGCCACCGCGCTGGTTGCGCTGGGGGGTGAGCAGCAACTTGCTGGCGGTGCGCTTGGCATGGGTGGGGGCGAGTCTGTGGTGTAACCGGGTGCCGATCCCCAGCAGCCATTTGCTCGGGCTGAAGCGGCGGGTGTTGAAGTAGATCTTGCTGCTCATGGTCATCCTGTGGTTTTTATGTGCGAACGGTCGTGCTTTTTTGTTGGTTTTTAAAAATTAGTGTTGAACGGATGCCAAAACATCAGCGCCAGCTGCTCAGCAGAGCGTCCACCTCGGGCCAGAAGTGGCGGGCCGGATCCTGACACAGTTCGAGATCGTTGAACACCTGATCCGCCAGATAGAGGCCATAGAGGCGATAAACGGCGCGCCAGGGATCCATCTCCTGTCGCCACTCACCAGCGGCCTGCCCCTGCACCACCTGACGTGCCAGATAGTCGAGCCAGAAGCGCACCAGTTGCCGGGCGGCTTGCTGCACCTGGCTCTTTTGCTCATGGCCATCCTGCACCGAGGTCCAGGCATCGAGGAACATGCAGCGTCCGGCGAAGCAGTGGTTCCACGCCTGCCAGGCGCGCAGCAGGGCGATCAGCTTGTCGTGCTGGCTCTGGTGCTCCTGCTGGCGTACCGGCTGGATCACCCGCAGCCGGAACACCTCGGCGGCGTATTCCAGCACGGCGATTTGCAGATTGTCGCGGGATTGAAAGTGGGCAAACAGGCCGCTTTTGGACATCTCGCAGGCGCTGGCCAGCGAGCCGATGGTCAGGCTCTCCAGCCCTTGCTGGCTCGCTTGCTCAAAGGCTGTCTGCAAAATGTTTTCCCGGGTCAGGCGCCCTTTGCTCATCACTCTCTCCTCGTTGGCGCTGGCAGCATAAAGTACGATCGTGCTAATTGTCGAGCAACAAATAGCCAGCATGGCTGGCTATGTCGTCTCGCACGTGTCGCTATGCGCGGGGGTCAGTTCTCCTTGATATCGAGCTGTTGCAGGGCGATAACCGCCTGAGTGCGGTTTTTGACGCCCAGTTTTCTGAAGATGGCGGTGATATGGGCCTTGATGGTGGCCTCTGAGACGTTGAGCTCCCAGGCGATCTGTTTGTTGAGGCTGCCATCGCGCAGCATGATCAGTACCTTGTATTGCTGGGGGGTGAGGCTGGCCAGCTTGCTGGCGAAATCGGGGCCATCTTCCGATTCGGGATGGAGCGAGATGCCTTCCGGCACCCAGTTATCCCCCCCGATCACCGTATTGAGGGCGTTGACCAGCTCCTTCATCGGTACCGATTTGGGAATAAAGCCGAGCGCCCCAAGCCGCAACACCTGTTGGATGATGGCCGCATCTTCCGAGGCGGAGACCACCACGATGGGCAGGTCGGGATACTGGCCGCGCAGGTGGGCCAGCCCCTCGAAGCCGTTGGCCCCCGGCATCTTGAGATCGAGCAGCAACAGGTCAACTTCGGGGTGTTCGCCGAGCAGGCTGGTCAGGCTGTCGATGGAGTCCGCTTCCCGCAATTGAGCGTCGTCGATGGCCATGTGCACCGCTTGGTAAAGGGCGCCCCGAAACAGGGGGTGGTCATCTGCGATGACGATGGTAAATTGGCTGTCCATATTTCGGTTAATGGCTCACATTGTTGCTAACTGATTGTTTTGAAAAATCAAACTAGCATCGCTCACCAAGAGGGTCAAACCCGCCGGTGCGCAAATGTGAAGCGACCATCGGATGTTTTGCCATCAAGGGCAGACAGGCCGGTCGCAGGCAACTCATGCAGGAGGCAACAGATGGGATCCTTGGTATTGGCGGTGGGCACCGGCTCCACCTGGGCTATGCGGGCGACGCTGGTGCTCGCCATGAGCGGGCTGACGTGGCAGGAGCAGGTGTTCGATCTGGAGGATGCCAAGTCGCTGGCGCGGCTCAAGCGGCTGGCACCGGCCGGTCTGGTGCCCTGGCTCGAACACGATGGCATGCGGGTTCACGACTCGCTGGCCATCGCCGAATATGTTCACGAGCTCTGTCCCGAGCGTCAGCTCTATCCCGTTTCGCTGGCCGAGCGGGCGCTGGCTCGCAGCCTCTGCGCCGAGTTGCACGCGGGATTTCGGCAGATCCGTTCTCTGCTCCCCTTCTTTCTTGGGGCGCCAACCCGTATCGATCCCCCGGTGGAGGCGGTCGGCGAGCTGGCCCGTTTGCAGGAGATCTGGTCGCAGGCGCGGGGCCCCTTCTACTTTGGCGAGGCGGGCATTGTCGATGCCTTCTATGCGGTGATGGCCTATCGGTTGGCCAGCTACGGCATCCTGTTGCCCGGTCAGGCGGGAGTTTATCAGCAGGCGCTGCTCTCTTGGCCTCTGTGGCAGGAGACCCTGCTCAAGGCGCGGTTGCAGTGGCCGGTGGCGGCGCGCCAGTCACAGTGAGCCTTGGCAGATAGATATACGAGAGAGGGGAGCCAGTGGCTCCCCTCTCTGCTGCTGGTCAATGTGACTTAAGGGTTACTTCTGCCGGCCGGCAAAGACCACCACTACCTTGTCATCCCCCTTCTCCCGTACGAAGGCGTAGGGGGCATCCGAGAGTTTCTGGTGGCTGCCTGCCGCAATGGCCGGATGGGCGGCGCGGAACTGGCCCAGTTGCTGCCAGTGCTTGACCAGCTCGGCCTTGTCTCCGCTGGCCAGCTCCTGCCAGTTCATGTCCGAGCGCAGCGCCTGATCGAACACTCCGCCATCCTTGGCCAGCCCGCGGCCGGACTCGTCGCCGTAGTAGAGCTGGATGCCGCCCGGCAGCAGCATAAAGCTGTTGGCGACCCGGCGCTGTAGCGGCACATCCTGATAGTCGCCAAAGAACAGCTTGGTGTCGTGGGAGCTGATGTAGCTCAACACGTTGAACTCGGGATCCTGATTGATACGGCTGGCGTAGCTGGCATAGGTGGGCTCGGCGCTGGCCATGCACTGGGCCTGTGACAGTGCGAACTCGCGCTGATAGTCGAAGTTGATCAGGGAATCGAAACCGTTCTGATACCAGAAATCCTTGGCCACCCCGTGATCCCACACCTCGCCCACCATGTAGAAGGGCAGAGCGTCGAGGGCCTTGCTCGGGTTGGCAGTCTTCCACTCCTTGAGCGCAGCGGTGCCCGCCTGCTTGAGCTTGGCCCACACTTCGGGCTCCAGATGCTTGACGGTGTCGGCGCGGAAGCCGTCGATGCCAAAGCGGCGCACCCAGTCGGTGTGCCAGGCGATCAGGTAGTCGCTCACGGTGGCGTCGGGCAGCGCCTTGGCGAGGGTATCTTTTTTCGCCGCCAGCAACGGCGGCAGCCCTACCGGTTTGGCCGATTCGGTCAGAAAGTCCGGCAGCCCCGCCACCGAGCCGGTGACATCGTCGGTGCCGGGCTGCGGGTAGCCGGGCAGACCGGCGCGCACCCAGTCACCGCTCCACCACTTGTTCCACGCGGGTGATTGATAGTCGATGAACTGGTTGTAGCCATGCCAGTTGAGGCCGCCGCTCGGTCGCCACTGGTTCCAGACGGTCGGCAGTTTGCCGCTGTTCTGGGTCAGTTCGGTGAGCCCCAGATCTTGCAGATCGGCGAGGGTGGCATAACCGGCGTGGTTCATCACCACGTCGAGGATGATCCGCATGCCGCGCTTGTGGGCCTCGTCCACCAGGGTTTTCAGACTCTCTTCATCGCCGTAGTTGGGGTCAATCTTGGTGAAGTCGAGCGCCCAGTAGCCGTGGTAGGCGTAGAAAGGGAAATTGCCCTGCTCGCCACCGCCGATAAAGCCGTGAACCTGCTCCACCATGGGGGTGATCCAGATGGCGTTCATGCCGAGGCTCTTGATGTAGTCGAGCTTCTCGGTCAGCCCCTTGAAGTCACCGCCGTGCCAGGTAGCCACCTCGTCTTGACCATCCTTCTGGCGGCCGAAACTGTGGTCGTTGGCGGGATCGCCGTTGTGGAAGCGATCGGTCAGCAGGAAATAGACGCTCGCCTGATCCCAGCTGAACGGTGCTGGCTTGGCTGCCTTGACCGGCTCGAGCAGCAGCAGGCCGCCGCTCTCTTTGCTCGGGGTCAGGGTCAGCTTGCCCTGTTTGACCACCGCCTCCAGTTTTGAGTAGGCATCCCTCAGTCGGGTACCGTCGGGCCAGACCCCTTTGAGGGATACAGTGACCGGGCCACCATCCCAGCTGATGCAGGGCTCTGTCGGCGGCTGGCGCTTGAACTTGCTCTTTTTGGTCGCCCGCAGCACCTTGAGGCTGGGGGTATCCGGGTTGAAAGTGAATTGATACTCCCCGGCCAGCATCACCCGAAGGGTAAAGCTCTGATCCTTGCTGCATTTGTCCATGGGCTGGGCGGTGCCGAAGGGGAGCGGCTTGCTCTCGCTCGGGCCAAAGCTGGTACCGCAACTGTTTCCTGCGTCGCTGATGCGGATCTGGTGGCTCCCCTTAGCGAGCGTGTGGGTCAGCTCCACCGTGCCCTTATCCAGCGCGATCGGGGTCGCGACCGGTTGACCATCCACATAGAGGTGAACCTCGGGGGCGGCCATCGCCTGTGGGGTGAACAGAGGGGCGGCCAGCAGGGCGAGCCAGAGAGGGGATAAGTGATGAGCACGACGCATAAGCCATTCCTTGAGCAGGGCAGTTCGGACAAGGGCCCATTCTAGGAGCAGCAAAGCGCGCCTTGGATCGGCAAAATGCCGATTTGTGACTTCAGTTCAAATGGTTACGTTTTCAAGCCGAGGAAAGTGTGACGGAGAGGAGATGGGACGCTCTGTCGATAAAAATAGCGGCCATAAAAAATGCCGGTCAGGTGACCGGCATTTGGTGTGTCAGGCATCGTCGTCACATCAGACGGTGAAGAACTTGAAGTTGACGAAGGCCACCGCGATGAAGGAGGCAACCATGCCGCTGATGCAGAGCACAGCAGGGCGGATGGCTGGCCAGCGATGGGTCAGCAGAATGATGGCCAGCAGGGTCGGGTAGAGCCCGAACATGTAGCGTGGCATGGCGTTGAGGCCGGTCATCAGCGGGATGGTGCAGCAGATGAACATCAGGGTCGCTTCCGCCCAGCGCTTCTGACTGAACAGGTAACCGTTCAGGCACCAGCCGAAGATCACCATGATGGAGAGGTAAGCCTTGCGGCCGCCCAGCTCGAAACCGCTCAGCCACCAGTCCAGCGGGCTGTCCATGTAGCGACCCCAGGCCACCTGAATGTGCTTGAAGGCAAAGGCATCGCCGGTCAGATGATAGAGGTAGACCATGTAGGCAAACAGGCCAAAGGGGATCATCCAGAGGGTGAAGACCACCTTGAAGGCGCGCTCGGTGAAGCGGAAAAATTCCCGCCAGCCGTAGGCCTGCAGCGCCAGGATCAGCACCGGGAAGACCATCATCACCCCCAGGTTGCGGGTGGCGGAGATACAGACCCCCAGCACGGCCACCATCAGCCACTGCTCCCGATAGGCGAACAGGAACATCCCCAGCATCAGTGCCATAAAGGTCGACTCGGTATAACCGGAGACGAAGTAGGCGGAGAAGGGGGAGAAGGCGAGCAGCCAGACGCCGAAGCGGGCGGTATCGTCCCCCAGCTTGAGCTGACGCAACACCAGCAGCATCAGCGGCAAACTGGCGAAGAAGGAGAGGTTGGTAACAATGATGAGGCCGATCAGGCTCTCGACATTGAACAGGTTGGAGATGGCACCGGAGACCATCGGGTAGAGCGGCATAAAGGCCCAGTTGGCCGCATTGCCCTTGCTCAGCCAGCGCGGGTAGAGATCGTAGCCATTTTCGATAATGCGCTGGAACCAGACGCAGTCGAACTGACAATAGGCCTGCAGCGGGCCGATGTCGGGGGAGCCATAGAGCTGGACACCGAAGTAACCCATGCCATACAGCGCCACCCGGCTCAGCATGAAGGCGGCGATGATCATCAGCCAGTCACGGCCGCTGATGCGCAGTGACGGGCGATAGGGGAGTGCAGCCCCGGTTAGCGGGGCAGTATTGGTCATATCATTCATCAGGCAAAAACCCAGACGCGAGAGAGAACGTAAGTGAGGACGGTAACGGTCAGGGTGGCGATGACCACCGGCAGCAGACCGGAGAGCCCCGCAAACAGCAGGCCGCTCAGGATCAGGTTACGCACCGCCAGCGAGAAGAGAGCGACCAGCAGAAACTTGCTGGCGGCTCCCTGTTTCTGGAAGGTGATGTAGCGGTGACCAAAGAAGGAGAACCAGAACGCGATGGCAAAAGCCAGCGTGGTAACCAGGTGCTCCGAGATGGTGGGCCAGGTATGAAACAGTGCGATGGAGGTGCCAAGGTCGACGAGGGTAGCCCCCCCGCCGACAAAACCGAAACGTACCAGCCGCCAGAATTCCTCGCGGGAGATCATTGAGGCGCCTGCTCCTGCTGCTCTTGCGGGTTGCTGTCAGCGCTCTGCGGTTTGGCCGCATCCTGCTTGGCATACTGGCCATAGACCCCTTCAATGAGGTAGACCGGGCGCTGTTTCACTTCCACGAACATGCGGCCGATGTACTCGCCGATGATGCCGAGCGACAGCAGCTGGATACCGCCGAGGAACAGCACAACAGACATCAGGGAGGCGTAACCGGGCACGTCGATGCCGAAGAAGATCACCTGGGTGATGATTTTCAGGATATAGAGGAAGGCAACCAGCGAGACGCTGACCCCCACATAGCTCCAGACCCGCAGCGGCCAGCTGGAGAAGCTGAGCAGACCGTCGAGGGCGAAGTTCCACAGTTTCCAGTAGTTGAACTTGGTTTCACCGGCGTGACGGGCCGGGCGCTCGTAGGGGACGCCAACGGCACGGAAACCGGCCCAGGCAAACAGCCCCTTCATAAAGCGGTTGCGCTCCGGCAGCAGCTTGATCGCCTCGACCACGCGACGGTCGATCAGGCGGAAGTCACCGGCGTTTTCCGGCAGCTTGGTGCTGGTGGAGAGCGCATTGAAGAAGCGGTAGAAGCCACCGGCAGTCAGACGCTTCATCGGGGTATCGGCGCTGCGATCGACGCGGATGCCGTAGACGGTGTCATAGTCACCGGTCTGCCACAGTTTTACGAACTCCAGGATCAGGGCGGGCGGGTCTTGCAGATCCACATCCATCGGTACGATGGCATCCCCTTTGGCTTGATGCAGACCGGCGGTCAAGGCGGCTTCTTTACCGAAGTTGCGTGCCAGGTTGACCAGGGTTACGCGCGGATCGCGGGCGATGGCCTGCTCGACCACTTCACGGGTGCGGTCACGGCTGCCATCGTTGACGAATACAATTTCAAGCTGGTCTTTCAGCGGGGCCAGTTCGTTGTCTATCGCGTTGATGAAGGCATCGATGCTCTCTTCCTCGTTGTAAACGGGAACGACCAGAGAGAGTCGAAAATCTGGATGCGACATAAGAACGTCCTTATTTGGGATAGTTGTTTTTATAAAATGGTATTCGGGGCAAGGATCACTGGGCTACGGTCAAACGTACCGACTGCACATTGATGGGAGTTGGTGCCGAGAGCGCCAGAAAATTGGGGCGCTTGGGATCTGCCGTGAGTGAGTCGCCGGGCAGACTGAGGCGAATTTCGTTGATGCCCGCTTTGGCCAGTTTCACCGTGGTGGTGAAGTCGTGACCCAGCGCCACTTTCAACAGTGCACCGGCTTCCGGGCTGTTGATGCGGGCCTGTACGGTAAGCTGATCCGGATTGGCTGCCTGCTTGGGCAGCACAAAGTAGAGACCGCCCTGACCGCTGAGCAGGGTACCTTCGTCGCTCGGCTTCTTGGCCCAGCCTTCGCTGGAGAGGAAGCGGCTCGGTTTGGTCAGATTGAGCTCGTTACCCGGCTGGTAGGTCATGCTGGAGTTGTGTTCCCAGAAGCGTGTCTTGCCTTCCAGATAATAGAGTTTGTAGGCTAGGCTCACGTTGGGGTGAGCAGCCAGATAGAGGGTGTAAAGATAAAAACCGCTTAACGCCAGAATGGCAGTCAAAAAACCGAACTTTTTGTACGTCATATCACTCTCTATGCCTGACAGAATAGGTAGGCCGATGTCGCGCATATGCTAATCCAATTGCAAAAAAAGCATAGTGGATCACAAAAAAATATTTGGTCACATATTAACCCCTTTTTACCCCTGTTCCAAACGTTGCTGTTTCCCGGTAAAACAGGTCTGGCGGGGCGCCGGTTGCCAGTGGCGCTCCGGCAGGGCAATTGGCAAATAGCAGTGCTTTGCTGCGTCATTTTCTAGCGGATGCGATAGTCATCTGGCCTCTATCGCCATTTTGCAGGGGGCGATTTATGATGACTCACTTATTCGTCAAGGATGACATATGAAGTGGATCTCTTGCTGTCTGTTGCTTGGATTATGGGCGCCAATGGCATTGGCCAGGGCCCTGTGTCCCGAGCCTATTCAGGTCGGTTACGATAACTGGCCCCCCTACCATTATTACGAAGCCGACTCACCGCAAGAGGTGCGCGGTTATGCCGCCGAGGTGCTGACGGCTGTGCTCACTTCCATGCACTGCAAGGTCAACTATGTGGAGCTGCCCTGGAAGCGGGTACTGCACGAAATGGAATATGGTGAGATAGACATGGCGATGGAGGCGAATATCAATGATGAGCGCGCTCGTTATGCCTGGTTTTCCGACTCCTACAATCCGGGTCGCACCTTGCTGTGGATCCGCAAGGGCAGCCACTACCCCGAGCAGGATCTGGCGAGCTGGCTGGCCAGTGGTTACTCCCTCGGCGTTACCAAAGAGTACTTCTATGGTGAGGAAGTGATGTCGCTGCTCGCTCGCTATGCCAAACAGGTGAGTGCGGTGAGCGACCAGCAAAATTTTGAGAAGCTGGCCCGCGGGCGGATCGACGGTTTCCTTGGTGACATGCTGGCTACCCCCAGCGCCCTTAACAAGGAGGGGATGAGCGGTCTGTTCACCAGTCACCCCATGGTGGTATCTGAATCGCCGAACTTCTTTATGTTGGGCAAGCGCAGCTTTTCGCCGCAGTTCTTGCAACAATTTAATCAGGCGTTGGCGCGGTTCAAGGAGACAGATGCGTATGACATTATCTGGCAGCGTTATGCCCCCGGGCGCTAGCAAAGTATTGGCCGTTCACGCATCATGAGCGGCCTGAGCATCGGGTCTGCTTGTCAGGCCCGACAGAGTGAACAAACCGTTTTGAGGTACCCATGGGGATGAAGTATTGGCTGACCCTTGCCAATCTGGTGTGGCTGGGATGTTTGCCCGCTGGCGCGGTACATGCGACCGAAGCACAAGTTGTGGTGGCGGCCAGTGAAACCGGACACGACTGGTATCAGGGCAGTCAGGCCGAACAGGCCCGTGTCGAGCTGGAGCAGCAGTTGCAAGAGGCTGTGCTTGCCCAGCTGCATCCCGATTTTTTCACGCTGTGGAAGCGTCTGCAGGCCACCCCTGCAGACAAGCGTGGTGCCATCTATGACGACATTTTTACCAAGCTGAGCCGTTTCCAGCACGCCTGGCGGGGGATGGATCTGGTCTCGCGCGAGCAGATGAAGACCCTCAAGCTCGATTTGAACCGCCCTGTGGTGACCCAACCCAGCGATGATGACCTGCTCACCCAGGTGAAATCCCTGCGACCTCAGGTGGCGGAATACGAGGCGGTGCGGGCCAAAGTGCAGAAACTGCTGGCGATGCCGATGGCCAGCAAGTGGCCAACCCTCGATATGCCGACCCTGCGTGCCGGAGAGAGCTCCGCCGAGCTCGGCCAGATCCGCGCCATGCTCAACGAGCTGGGCGACAGCGCCCCGAGCCATGGTGATCAGATTTACGATGGTGATACCGAGCAGGCCATCAAACAGTTCCAGCGTCGTCACGGTCTCACCGCGGACGGCATCATCGGTCGTCAGACCCGCTCCTGGCTCAATACCGGCCCGCAAGTGCGCGCCAGCCTGCTGCTGCGCAACCTGTGGCGTCGTGATCTGGTGGATCAGCTCGCCGGTGGCCGCTACGTGCTGGTCAATATTCCCGACTACCGTCTGAGCGTGGTGGAGTCCGGCAACGAGGTGTTTACCAGCCGGGTCATCGTCGGCAAGGAGCAGCGGGCAACTCCCATTCTGGCCAGCGAAATTCGCTCCATCGTGCTCAACCCCTCCTGGCATGTGCCGCGCTCGATCCTGAGCAAGGACATCCTGCCCAAGCTGGGTCGCGATCCCGCCTATCTGAGTCGTGAGCAGTTCGAGGTGATCGACAGCGAGGGCAATCCGGTCCAGTTCACCGAAGAGGGGTGGCATCAGGCGCTGGCTGCCGGTTTCCCCTATCGCCTGCGGCAAAAGCCGGGTGATCACAATGCCCTGGGGCGCTACAAGTTCTACCTGCCCAACAATGACGCCATCTATCTGCACTCCACCCCGCGCAAGGCGCTGTTCGAGCAGGGGGCGCGCGCCTTCAGCTCGGGCTGCATCCGGGTGGAACATGCGGACGATCTGGCCGAGCTGTTGTTGGCGGACTCCCGCTATCAGCCGGACAAGGTGGCCAATATCCTCAAGGAGAGCCAGACCAAATGGTTGCCGCTCACCACGCCGATCCCGGTCTTTACCGTCTACTGGAGCAGCTGGATCGACGAAAATGGTCGCCAGCAATTGCGTAGCGACATCTACGGATTTGATCGGGTCAGCTTCCAGAGCCGCCTGCTGTGATCCCTGCCACAGAGTGAAAAGCCCGGCCTGTGCCGGGCTTTTCTATGGGCGATTGAGGTTTGACAGGGCCCCCCGCCGGAGGGTAGTTTCAAGCGCCTGTATCACATTCAATCAGTGATCTTATTCAATTATTTTTCGCTTGAATCTGCGATGGACGAACCCCTTATGCTGGAACAAGAGATAAGTCGACGTCGCCTGTTGCTGGGAGCCGGTTGCCTGCTGGGCAGCTCGCTGATCTCCTTCCCTGCACTGGCCAGCCGCAGTACCACCGGGCGTGAACTCAGCTTCTTCAATCTCAATACCGGCGAGCGGGTGCGCGCCAGCTATTGGGAAAATGGCCACTATCTGAGCGACGGGTTGGCCGAGCTCAACCACATCTTCCGCGATTACCGGCGCAATGAAGTGTTCAACATCGACAAGAAGCTTTTTGATCAACTGTTTCTGTTGCAGCACAAGCTGGGTCGGCGCAGTGAAATTCAGCTGATCTCCGGCTATCGCGCCCCGGCAACCAATCGTCAGAAGCGCCACAAGAGCCGCGGCGTGGCCAAGCACAGCTACCACACCCTGGGGCAGGCGGTGGATGTGCGGATCCCCGGCGTACAGCTGGCCCATCTGCGCAAGGCGGCGCTCCAGCTCAAGGTGGGTGGGGTTGGTTACTATCCCCGTGATAACTTCGTTCACCTCGATACCGGCCCGGTGCGCAGCTGGTAAAGGGGATGGCAAGCTGCCAAGCTCTTCCCACCAGAGAGGAGATAGCGATGAAAAAGATAGTGATTGGCGGCCTGATCGCCCTGTTGTTGACCGGTTGCAGCAAGCTCAACCGTGAAAATTACGACCAGTTGAAGATGGGGATGAGTTACGCCGAGGCCAGCACCATTCTGGGCAAGGCGGAGCGTTGTGACGATGCGCTGGGCACCACCAGCTGCCTCTGGGGTGGGGAAGGGAAGAACATCAAGATCCGCTTTATCGCCGACAAGGCGACCTTCTTCAGCTCGGAAGGGATTAACTGAGTCGCAGAGCGTCCATGAAAAAAGCGCCACTCGGGCGCTTTTTTGTTGCTCGTAATCCAACCCGCTTCGCCAGAAGCTGGCGTACTCAGTGGGTCGCGTACTGGTAGTTGAAGGTGGGCAGACCCCACTTGAAGCGAACCGCCAGCAGCCGCAGTACAAAGCCGATCCCGATGGAACCGAACGCCGCCCAGTTGGTCGGCAAGCCCTGATCCAGCGCCAGACAGTAGAGGGCTGCGGTGATCAGCGAAATGGCTGCATAGAGCTCGCGACGAAATACCAGTGGAATCCGCTGGCAGAGCAGATCCCGCAGCACCCCGCCAAAGACCCCAGTCACTACCGCCATGATGCAGGCAATACCGGCGCCGTGGCCCATATCCAGCGCCCGGGCCGCACCGAAGATGGAGAAGACCACCAGTCCCAGGGCATCGAGGGCCATGAACAGCTTGCCGAGGTAGCGCATCAGGGGGGCGGAGACCACACCCGCCATCGCGGCTGCCGCAACCAGCAGCACATATTCCGGATGTTCAATCCAGAGCAGCGGATAGTGGCCCAGCAGCACATCGCGGATGGTGCCACCACCGATGGCCGTCGCCGAGGCGATGATCACCACACCAAACAGATCCATCCGTCGCCGACCCGCGGCCAGCGCGCCGGTCATCCCTTCGGCCACCAGGCCCACCAAGAAGAGTGCATGTAACATGAGATATCCCAGGGAACGAGAAAGGCCAGAATCCTACCAATTCGTGTCATATGGGACAAGCTATCGAATGCATGCATTAATTTAATTCATGCTAAATACGAAAAAGGCACCGTTTCGGGTGCCTTTTTCTAATCAATGTTCAAGAGTTAGCGCCCCAGCTGCTCCTGCCGGTAGTGATCGACCCACATGGCGGTGGCGCCACAGATGGCGACCGGCATCACGAAGAGGTTCACCACCGGAATGGCGGAGAAGAGGGTCACCAAAGCGCCAAAGCTGAGGCATTTTCCGCGGCGCTGCTTCAAGGCGTCGCGCATGGTAATGAAGTCGATCTTGTGGTTGTCGAACGGATAATCCACATACTGGATCGCCATCATCCAGGCGCTGAACAGGAACCAGAGCACCGGCGCCAGGGTCTGGCCCACCACCGGGATCAGAAACAGGATCAGGCAGCCGATGGCCTTGGGCAGGTAATACTTCAGCTTGGTCCATTCGCGGCCGAAGGTGCGTGGCACATCCTTGACGATATCCAGCATGCCGCTGTCATTGGCGGGCTGGCCGGTGAGGATCTGCTCCACCTTCTCCGCCAGCAGGCCGTTGAAGGGGGCGGCTACCCAGTTGGCAACCGAGCTGAAGATAAAGGAGAAGACCACCAGTATGGTGATGAGGGCGATGGGCCACAGCAGGTAGTCCAGCCAGTCGAGCCAGGCGGGGATCTGCTGGTGGAGCCAGGCGAACAGGCCGTCCAGTTGCAGCAGCAGGGCATAGAAGGCCCCGGCAAACAGCACGAAGTTGACCAGCAGGGGGATCAGCACAAAGGTGCGGATGCCCGGTTGGCGAATAAGGGAAAACCCGCGCAGAAAGTAGTCTGCACCGCTGATTGAATCTTTGACCATATGGGGTGATTGGCTCATGTGAGCTCCATCTATGCATGGGAGAACTGCCAGCATATTACAAACAAGCCTTTGATTTGGTAAAGTCGCCGACTATTCCTTATTTCGTGCCGTGGCGACCAAAAGTCGGGCATGAATGGGGATGATGCCTGCATATTACAAACAAAGCCGGGTCTGGATTTGGTAAAATCGCCTGCCCGCCTCCTCTTTATTTAGCCACTGATACAGGTCGCCATGCGTCTGAAACTGATCAAACTCGCCGGCTTCAAGTCGTTCGTCGAGCCGACCCGCATCGAACTGTCGGCAGACATGACCGCCGTGGTGGGCCCTAATGGCTGTGGCAAATCCAACGTCATCGACGCGGTGCGCTGGGTGTTGGGGGAGAGCTCCGCCCGTCATCTGCGCGGCGAGAACATGACCGATGTCATCTTCAACGGCTCTATCAATCGCAGTGCGCACGGGCGCGCCTCGGTCGAGCTGGTGTTCGACAATCCCCACAACCGGGTGCCCGGCGAGTTCGGCCGCTTTACCGAGATCTCGGTGCGCCGCGAAGTGCTGCGCGACGGCTCCAACCACTATCAGATCAACGGCCAGAAGTGCCGCCGCAAGGATGTGACCGACCTCTTCCTCGGCACCGGTCTTGGCCCCCGCAGCTACGCCATTATCGAGCAGGGCACTGTCAGCCGACTGGTGGAGTCGCGCCCGGCCGATCTCAAGCTCTTTATGGAAGAGGCCGCCGGGGTCTCCCGTTACAAGGAGCGGCGCCGCGAGACCGAGCAGCGCATTCGCCACACTCAGGAGAACCTAGAGCGCCTCGGCGATATTCGCGGCGAGCTGGGTTCGCGCCTTGAGCACCTCAAAGCCCAGGCCGAAACCGCCGAACGCTACAAACAGCTCAAGAGTCGTTCGCGCGCCGCTCGCGCCGAGCTGATTGGCTCCGAGTTGTGGGCGCTGGAGACGCGCCTTGGCGAGGCCAAAACCGAACTGGCACATGCCGAGCAGGCGCTGGCGGCGCTCGATGCCAAGCGTACCGCCGATGAGGGGCGCCACGTCACCCTGTCGGTCGCCAGACAAGAGGCGCAAGCCGAGCAGGCGAGCCGTCAGCAACAGATTTTTCTCGGCGGGCAGGCCATCGCCCGTCTCGAACAGCAGCAACTGCACCAGAGTGAACTGGGGCGCGACTGGCAGGCCCGTGCAGAGGCGCTGGGCGAGCGGATTGCCACCCGCAAGGCGCAGCTGGCCAGCCAGCAGGATCAACTGACCGAAGGGGTATTGCGCGCTGAGCAGGAGAGCGCTCGGCTGGAGCAGTGTGAGCAGTTGCTTACCGAGCAGCAGGAGGCTCGCCAGCACGCCAGCGAGCAACTGGAACAAGCCCGCTTGCGCCAGCAGCAGTGGCAGCAACAGTTGGCCGGGGTGCAGGGGCAACTCAATCAGACCCGTACCCGGTTGGGTGGTTTGCAGGAGCTGCAAGCCAAGACCCGGCTGGCGCGCCTCAAGCTGGAAGATGAACGCGCTGGCCCCCTCGGTACAGAGGCCGACGATCTGCAACCGGCCCTCGATGCCCTGAGTGGTGAGCTGGAGCTGACGCGGGCGGCCAATGGCGAGTTGACCGAGCAGCTGGCGCAGGCGGTCGACACCCATGAACAACTCAAGCAGCAGCATGGCCAGCAGTTGAGCCTGCAACGGGAGCTGGAGGCGCGGCTGGCGACCCTGGATCAGATCCTCGGTGAACAGATGGAGGGGGCGACTCTGGCCGACCGGTTGCAGGTTGCCCCCGAGTGGGCACAGGCGCTCGATAAAGTGCTGGGTCGCTGGCTCACCGCAACGCCGGCGGACGAGTGCAATCTGGCGCAAGAGGGGCTCTGGATTGGCCCGGCGCAACCGGCGGTTGCCGGTACGCTGGCGGCGCAACTGGGTGGTGAGCATATTCCTGCCTTCCTCAACGCCATCTGGCTGGTGGAGAGCCGGGAGGCCGCATTGGCCCGCCAGCCAAGCCTTGCGGCCGGTGAGTCGGTACTGACTCCTGCTGGCGACTGGCTGGGGCCAAACTGGGCAGATCTGGGGCAGGGCGTGGCGCTCGGCACCATGGCGCTGCTCGGTGAGCGTGAGCGGTTGCATACCGAGCAGGATAAGGTTGCCGCGGGGCTGGCACAGCTGAGCGAGCAACTTGTCTCAGCCGATGCCCGGCGTGCCCAGCTTGCCAGTGCGCAGGAGTTGTCGCAGCGAACCTTGCGCGAGCAAGAGCTGAAATGGCAACAACTGCGCGAAGCCTGGAGCCTGCAACAGGGTCAGCGGCAGGAGCGGTTGCAGCGGCTCGGTCAGCTCGGCGAAGAGCTGATCCGGCTCGATCAGGAGCAGGCCGAAGAGGCAGCGCGACTGGCCAGCGCCCGTGAACAACTGGAACTCGATGAGGCGCGCCTTGCCGAGTTGCAGGAGCAGGGGGAGCCGCTGACGCAAGGGTTACAGGTTGCTCAGGAGCAGCTGACCCGCAGCGAGCGGGCGGTCGACGAGGCCCGTGCGCGCCGCGAGCAGCAACAAGCGACCTGCCAGCGTTTGCAACTGGAGTTGGGCAATCTGCGCCAACTCATTACCTTGGGCGAAGAGGAGTTGGCGAGGCTAGGGCTGGAGCTGGCAGGGCTGAAAGGGCCGGATAGCGAGGCAGTGCCGGATCTGGCGCCCCTGCTGGCCGAGCAGCGCAATCTGGAGGCGCAGCAGCTCGCCTGTCATCAACGGCTTGCGGAGCTGGAGCGCCAGCTCGGTGAGCTGGAACAGGCCAGAAGTGCTGATCACAAGCAGCTGGTGACTCTGCAAGAGAAGCTGGCAACCCTGCGCCTTGAGCGCGAACGTAACCTCACCCGTCGACAAGGGCTGCACGAGCAGTTCGAAGAGCTGGGGGTTCGACTGGTAGATCTCGATCAGGCGGTGTTGATCGCCGCTGATCGCGGCAAGCTGCGGCAGGAGATCCAGACCCTGGAGGCGCAAGTGGAGGCGCTCGGCGCCATCAACCTGGCGGCGCTGGAGGAGTACGAAGAGGCGAAAACCCGGGCAACCTATCTTGAAAATCAGTGCCAGGATCTTGAGCAAGCGCTGGAAACCTTGAGCCAAGCCATTAAAAGAATTGATAAAGAGACACAAATACGGTTCCGGGACACTTTCGATAAGGTCAACGAAGATTTAAAATCCCTGTTTCCAAAAGTGTTCGGTGGGGGCAGTGCCTGGCTTGAGCTCACCTCCGATGATCTTTTGGAGGCCGGAGTGAGCATCATGGCGAGACCTCCGGGTAAGAAGAATGCTACCATTGCCCTGCTTTCCGGGGGGGAGAAGGCGTTAACCGCGCTTGCGCTGGTTTTTGCCATCTTCAGACTCAACCCAGCACCTTTTTGTCTGCTGGATGAGGTGGATGCACCGCTCGATGAAGTGAACGTCGGTCGCTTCTGTTCTCTTGTCAAAGAGATGTCGAGCACAGTACAGTTCGTTTACATCAGTCATAATAAGGTCTCCATGGAGATGGCTGAGCAGCTGGTTGGCGTCACGATGCAAGAGCCCGGGGTTTCTCGCATTGTGTCGGTCGATATCGGTGAAGCCGTCGCTTTGGCTGAGCAAAACTAGAAAGAGAAGCAGCTAATGCAGGAATTGCGTTACATCTTGGTTGCCCTGGGCGGTATTGCTATTGCGGCATTGCTCATTCACGGGTTGTGGAGCAACAAAAAGAATCGTCAGGCACCGATCAAAGAGAAACCGATTGGACGGATGGACTCCAAGTCGCGGGATCGTGATAACGACGCCTTCGACAGCGATGGCATCGGCCAGGTACGCGTGGTCAGTGGTGGCCGTCGTGCCGAGCCCAAGCTGCGCAGTGAAGAGAGCCGCCAGCCGGAACTCGGTCGTCGCCCTGCCGTCCCCGCCTTTGATGATGAAGATGACGAGGACGATCTGCCGCCGCCCGTAGTGCGCAAGCCTGCTGCCCGCCCGGTTCCGCCGCCTCCTGTCTATGAAGAGGAGGAAGCGTTCGACGAACCGCTGCCCGAGGAGATCGACGAGGCGCCCGCCGCGCCGGTGCGCAAACCTGCTCAGGTCAATCGTCGTACCCCGGTCTACCGTTCCCGTCCCCAGCGCGAGCCCATGATGCAGTCGCTGGATGACGAGCCGCTGGTCGAGCCCGCTTACGCGACCGCCCCGACTTTTGGTGCCCGTGCAGAGACAGTCCGTACCGCCGACACCGTTCGTGCCGAACCGGTGCGTGCTCCCGAGCCGGAATATCAGCCGCAGCCCCGTCATGTGGCTCCCGAGCCTGTTTATGAAGAGCCGGCCTATGTGGCACCTGCTCCTGTGGTGGAAGAGCCGCGCATGGCGCCCCAGCCGGTCGAGAAGATCTGGCAGGATGTCTATGTCATCAACCTGATGGGCCGTCCGGGTCACGACTTGCAAGGTGCGACCCTGCTCTCATCCCTGATGGCGCTGGGCTTCAAGTTTGGCGAGATGGATATTTTCCACCGTCACGAAGATCCCAACGGCAAGGGTGAAGTGCTCTTCTCCATGATCAATATGGTCAAGCCGGGCACCTTCAATCCGTACCGGATGGAACAGTTCACCACGCCGGGTGTCTCCCTGTTCATGCAACTGCCGCTGCGCAGCAATGCCGCGTTTGCCTTCGAGGACATGCTGCAGGCTGCCGATCAGTTGGCCAGCGATCTCGATGCCATGCTGACAGATATGGATCGCAGCCCGCTGAGCGACGAGACCATTGCCCGTTACCGTCACGAGCTGGCTGCCTACGAGGCCAGCCGCGACTAATACGCCATGCGGGTCGAGTGAAGAAAAAGTGCGGTACCCTGGTACCGCATTTTTGTTTCTACCCCGGCCGGATGTTCAATCACACTTCGAGACTTTTTCATGAGCGACACCCTCTCCCGCCACCGTCAATTGTGTGAACTGCTTACCGAATATGGTCACCAGTACTATGTGCTGGATAACCCCACAGTGCCGGATGCCGAATACGATCGCCTGATGCGCGAGCTGATTGTGCTGGAGGCCGAGCATCCCGAGCTGAAAACACCGGCGTCACCCAGCGTGCGTGTCGGCGGTCAGCCGCTGACAGCCTTCAAACAGGTGCGCCGCGAGATCCCCATGCTCAGTCTGGATAACGTCTTTAGCAGCGAAGAGTTGCAGGCGTTCGAACAACGGATGAGCGATCGCCTCAAGCGTGACGTGCGTTTCACCTTCTGCTGCGAGCCCAAGCTCGATGGTCTGGCGGTGAGCCTGCTCTATGTAAATGGTCAGCTGGTGCAGGCGGCCACCCGGGGCGATGGCGCCACCGGTGAGGAGATCACCGAGAACGTGCGTACCATCAAGGCCATTCCGCTCGCATTGCGGGGCTCTGGCTGGCCCGATCGGCTGGAGGTGCGTGGCGAAGTGTTTATGCCCAAGGCAGGTTTTGAGGCGATGAACGCCAAGGCGCTGGCAGCGGGCGAGAAGGTGTTCGTCAACCCGCGCAACGCCGCCGCCGGCAGCCTGCGTCAACTCGATTCACGCATCACCGCCAGCCGTCCCCTGAGCTTTTACGCTTACGGTGTCGGTGTTGGCGGCGAGCTGCTCGGTGACTCTCACTTTGGTCGCCTCAATCAGCTCAAGGAGTGGGGGCTGCCGCTTAGTCCCGAGGTGAAGCTCAAAGAGGGGGCCGCCGGTTGTCAGGAGTTCCACGACGACATTCTGGCCCGCCGTGGCGAGCTCCCTTACGAGATCGACGGCGTGGTCTACAAGGTGGATGCCATCGCCCTGCAAGAGGAGCTGGGCTTTGTGGCCCGCGCCCCGCGCTGGGCGACCGCCCACAAGTTCCCGGCGCAGGAAGAGATGACTCTGCTTGAGAACGTCGAGTTTCAGGTCGGCCGCACCGGCGCCGTGACTCCGGTGGCCAAGCTCAAACCGGTGTTTGTTGGCGGCGTCACCGTCTCCAACGCCACTTTGCACAACGCCGACGAGATTGAACGCCTTGGCGTGATGATTGGCGATACCGTGATCGTGCGCCGGGCAGGGGATGTGATCCCGCAGATCGTCGCCGTGGTGGAGGCGCAGCGCCCAAGCGACGCCCGAGCGATCCTCTTCCCGACCGAGTGCCCGGTGTGTGGCTCTGCGGTCGAGCGGCTGGAAGGAGAGGCGGTTGCCCGCTGCTCCGGTGGCCTGTTCTGCGAGGCGCAGCGCAAGGAGGCGATCAAGCACTTCGCCGCCCGTCGCGCCATGGATGTGGACGGCCTTGGCGACAAGATTGTCGAGCAACTGGTAGACAAGGGGCTGGTGAAGACTCCCGCCGATCTCTTCAGCCTCAATGCTATCCAGCTGGCAGGTCTTGAGCGGATGGGGCAAAAATCGGCCCTCAATCTGGTAGCCGCCATCGATGCGGCCCGCAGCACCACCTTGCCGCGCTTCCTGTTTGCTCTGGGGATCCGCGAAGTGGGGGAGGCGACTGCGCTCAACCTTGCCAACCACTTCCTCACCCTGGATGCCCTGCGCGCAGCCTCGGTGGAGCAGCTGCTCGAAGTGGCCGATGTGGGCGATGTGGTGGCCAAGCATGTCTACTACTTCCTGCGTCAGCCCCACAACGTGGAGGTGTTGGAAGCCTTGCTGGCTGCCGGCATCAACTGGCCAGCCATCGAGAAGAAAGAGGCCGCGGAGCAACCCTTTGCCGGCAAGACCTTCGTGCTAACCGGCACCCTGACCACCTTGTCGCGCAACGACGCCAAGGCGGCATTGCAGGCGCTGGGAGCCAAGGTGGCGGGTTCGGTATCTGCCAAGACCGATGTGCTGGTCGCGGGGGAGGCGGCCGGTTCCAAGCTGACCAAAGCACAAGAGCTGGGTATCACCATCTGGACCGAAGAGGAGCTGCAACAGGCGTTGCAGGGCTGATAGCCCTCACCAATCCTAACCGCAGCACCGGATAAAAGAGAACCCGGCATGGCCGGGTTCTCTTTTTTGTTTCGGCGGTCACTCACGCCAGAGGATCTTGTGGCGCCATTTGTCGGGCACTGTGAGCTGCCAGCGGGCCAGCTCGCTCTTGCTGAAGACATATTCGCCGCGCAGGGCCGCGCGCGGGGAGATGGTACGGGGCAGGGTGCCCGCCAGTATGGTGTTGATGAGACTGGCTGCCTGTATCCCCTGATCGTGTCCGTCCAGCACCAGCCCGCCGATGGCCATCCCCTTGCCGACGGTAAATTCCCAGAAACAGAAGAGCGGCACCGGCGTGTTGGCGCTGGTCCACTCCAGCACCGTCTTTTCGCTCACATGCTTGCCATTGTCATCGACCAGCGTGTGGTAGAGGCCGAGGAAGATCGCCTGATAGCCGTTCTTCTTGGCGTTGAGCACCGCCTCCTGCCATAGGCTGTAATCCCCCATCAGCTGGCTGTTGATCCGGGTCTGACCGACCCGCAGCTCGGTCTGGGTCTTGAATTCATCCTCAATGGCAGTGAGGGCCACATTGCTGGAATCAAACAGCACCAGCGCCTTGTCGAGCCCCCCCATCATCTGACTTATTTCGCTGATGTTGCGTTTGAGCAGGGGGCGCTCCAGCACGCCGGTGATCTTGGGGTGGCCGACAAAGCCCTTGAGGCGCGGGTTCTCGTTCATGCCAAGAAATACCACTGGAGTGCCCAGCGAGGCGATCTCGTTGGCCAGATAGTTGATGGCGTTGTCATCCCCCAATACTACCAGATCCGGTTTGCTCTTCAGATAAAAGGCGATGGCTTGCTGGGCTATTTCGTCGAACTTCTCCCGTGGATGGCGTTTGGTATCCATATAGAAGTGAGTGAGCTTGTGCTCCCCCTGCAAGCCATCGAGCAGCCCTTTGTTGTAGCTTTGGTCCCACAGGTATTCGGGATGGTAGCTGCTGATCACCAGAATGTTGGCGGCCCAGAGCGGCAGAGAGAGGGTGGATAGCAGTAGCAACAGCAGGGAGGTGCGCATGAGTTGTCCCTTGTCGAGGGGAGAGAGTTCTTGTTCAGTATGGGCGGTTTTGGTTGGCGCTGTCATCTCGAAACCGGTGCGGCGGGGGGCAATTTTTTCCGGGTGGGCGGATCGGACGCCAGCCCGCACCCTGCTTGAGGTTGGATTTGAATGGGGCTCTATTGGGTTGGTCGTGAACTGTCCCGCTCGCTGAAAAACCTGTTCTGGATCAAGAAATGAGGCTTCGCTTTGGTGCCTAATAGACACCACATATAGGGACGCATTCGTTTTTAATCCCTATATGTTGTGTTATTAAGCTGTGTATAAGCTGTTCCCCTCCTATCTTCAGCCCAGGCTTGTCAAGCCTCGGCTGAATTTATTTGCGTCCAGGACGAGATGCCGGGAGGGGGGCCCAACAAGGGTGAGCCAGAGGCAAATGCCTGGCCTTTTAACGGGGAAAATTCATGAAACCGGTTGTGATCAAACGTGACGGATGTCGCGCACCATTCAATGCCCAGCTGATTGCAGAGGCGGTCAGCCGTGCGGCGGAAGCGGTCAATCAGGCCAATCCGGTACTGGCCTCCCGCATTGCCAATGCGGTGAGTCAGGAGCTGGAAGGGCGTGGTGAAGTTGATATCCACGAGATCCAGAACCGGGTCGAAAACCACCTGATGGCTTCCGACGACAAGGCCATCGCCCGTGCCTATATCGAATATCGCCACGACAGGGATCAGGCTCGCGAGGCGCGCGGCCGTCTGGCGCAGGAGATCCGCGGTCTGGTTGAGCAGACCAATGCCGCCCTGCTCAACGAGAATGCCAACAAAGACTCCAAGGTGATCCCGACCCAGCGCGACTTGCTGGCCGGTATCGTCGCCAAGCACTATGCCACCAGCCACATGCTGCCCCGTGATGTGGTTCAGGCTCATGAGAGCGGTGATCTGCACTTCCACGATCTCGATTACTCACCTTTCTTCCCGATGTTCAACTGCATGTTGATCGATCTGAAAGGGATGCTGACCCACGGCTTCAAGATGGGCAATGCGGAGATCGATACCCCGAAATCCATCAGCACCGCCACGGCCGTGACCGCCCAGATCATCGCCCAGGTGGCGAGCCACATCTATGGTGGTACCACCATCAACCGCATCGACGAAGTGTTGGCACCCTATGTGACCATCAGCTGGCAGAAACACCGTGAAGTGGCCGAAGAGTGGGGCATTGCCGACGTAGAAGCCTACGCCATGGCCCGCACCGAGAAAGAGTGCTACGACGCCTTCCAGTCGCTGGAGTACGAGGTCAACACCCTGCACACCGCCAACGGTCAGACGCCGTTTGTCACCTTCGGCTTTGGTCTGGGGGACAGCTGGGAGTCGCGGATGATCCAGCGTGCCATCCTCAGCAACCGTATCGCTGGCCTTGGCAAGAACAAGAAGACCGCCGTGTTCCCGAAACTGGTGTTCGCCATCAAGGATGGCCTCAACCACAAGCAGGGCGATCCCAACTACGACATCAAGCAGTTGGCGCTGGAGTGTGCCTCCAAGCGGATGTATCCGGACATCCTCAACTACGACCAGGTCGTGAAAGTGACCGGCTCCTTCAAGACCCCCATGGGTTGCCGCTCCTTCCTCGGTGCCTACGAGGAGAATGGCGAGCTGATCCACGAAGGTCGCAACAACCTGGGTGTCGTGAGCCTCAACCTGCCGCGCATTGCCCTGAAATCCCGTGACGAAGCGGATTTCTGGGATCGTCTCGATGCCTCCCTGCGGGTCGCCAAGAAGGCGCTGATGTACCGCATCACCCGTCTGGACGGGGTGAAAGCGCGGGTTGCTCCGATCCTCTATATGGAAGGGGCTTGCGGCGTGCGGCTGAAGGCGGACGACAACGTCAGCGAGATCTTCAAGAACGGTCGTGCCTCCATTTCCCTCGGTTATATCGGGGTTCACGAGACCATCAACGCCCTGTTTGGTGACAAGGTGCACCTGTTTGACAGCGCCGAGCTGCAACAGAAGGCCATCGCCATCATCGCCCGTCTCAGGGCGGCCATCGATGAGTGGAAAGAGGAGACTGGCTACGGCTTCAGCCTCTACTCCACCCCGAGCGAGAACCTCTGCACCCGCTTCTGCCGCATCGATGCCAAGGAGTTTGGCGTGGTATCCGGCGTGACCGACAAGGGTTACTACACCAACAGCTTCCACCTCGATGTGGAGAAGCAGGTCAATCCGTACGACAAGCTGGACTTCGAGGCGCCCTATCCGCCCATCGCCAGCGGTGGCTTCATCTGCTACGGCGAGTACCCCAACATCCAGCACAATCTGGAAGCGCTGGAAAACGTCTGGGATTACAGCTATGACAAGGTGCCTTACTACGGTACCAACACTCCCATCGACGAGTGCTACGACTGCGGCTTTACCGGCGAATTCGAGTGTACCTCCAAGGGCTTTACCTGCCCGCGCTGCGGTAACCACGACCCCGCCAAGGTGTCGGTGACCCGCCGTGTCTGCGGCTACCTCGGCAGCCCGGATGCACGCCCCTTCAATGCGGGCAAGCAGGAAGAAGTAAAGCGCCGCGTCAAACATATGTAAGCGCACAGGCGATGAAGAGCTGGCCCCTGACTCAAGGGGCCATTTTCATTGGAGGGCGGCAGTTATGCCGCTGTCCCGTGAACGAGGCAGGAAACAAACGATGCACTACCACCAATACTACCCGGTCGATGTGATCAACGGCCCCGGCACCCGTGCCACTCTGTTTGTCTCGGGCTGCGAACATCAGTGCCCGGGTTGCTACAACCAGAGCACCTGGCGGCTCGATGGCGGCAAGCCGTTCGATGAGACGATGAGCGATCGCATCATTGCGGATCTCAACGACAGCCGCATCAAACGGCGAGGTCTGTCGCTCTCCGGTGGCGATCCGCTCCACCCGGCCAACGTGCCCCACGTGCTGGCGCTGGTGAAACGGGTGCGCGCCGAGTGTCCGGGCAAGGATATCTGGTGCTGGACCGGCTATCTGCTCGGCGAACTGTCAGAAGCCCAGCGCGAGCTGGTGGCCTTGTTGGATGTGCTGGTGGATGGCAAGTATGAAAAGGAGTTGGCAGACCCCGGCCTGCTCTGGCGTGGCAGCAGCAATCAGCAGATCCACGATCTCAATGCCTGGCGTGATGCGGGTGAGCGAATTCCCTGTCTGGTTTGCAGTTGAAGTCCGGGATGTTTATGGTTAGCCCATTCCAATCCTGACGACATTTTTGAAAAGGAGAGCCGAGATGAACAATCTGCTCAAGATCCTGCTGGCCATTTTCCTGCCCCCTGTGTGCGCGTTTATCCAGGTGGGCTTTAGCCTGCACTTTTTAATCAACATAGTGCTGACCCTGATGGGCGGTCTGCCGGGCATGGTCCATGCGCTCTGGTTGGTGGTGAGCGACAAGCGCGGCTGATGCCAGCGTATGGTTAGTGAGCTTATTGACGATAAAAGGGCCAACCTCTCGGGGTTGGCCCTTTTGTTAATGTTCATACGAATACTTTTTCGTTAGGATGGGTGACTGACCAAGCGGGCCGCGTTGAGCGCCCTGCAGTCCGGCAACAAGCACCGGCAAAGAACAAGGAGCGTTACATGAAGTGGAAAGTCGCAGTATGGTCAGGTCTGGCAGTGACACTGTTGCTGGGGTGCTCATCCCGTCAGGAGGTGGCGCAGGAGCGCGCTCCGATCGCTATCCCTCTCGAGCAGTTGTCCAGCTACTGGGTTCAGGAGAAGCAGTGGTCATGGCTTGGCAATGACGAGCCCGTCCTGCCGGCCAAACCGGTCAAGGGGTATGTGGAAGTTCGCTATCAAATTGACGCCAGTGGCACGCCGGTCAAGCCGGAAGTGGTGGCGGCCGAGCCCCCCGGCGAGCTGGAACAGAGCGCGCTGGCGACCCTCTCGCGGATCCGCTACAGCCCGGCAGAGGGCAACCCGGATGCCGTTCCGGTCGAGGTGACCAACCGTTTCGAAATCGAGATCAACTGATCCCCCATCACTCGGATGCCAGAGAAAGAGAGACCCCGGCCAGGCCGGGGTCACGTTTATTGCTGTTTGCAGTCGTTGTAGGCGGTCTGCCACTCGCCATCCTGATCCCGCAGCTCGACAAAGCCCTCATCCCCCTTGTTCCACCAGACGGCCTCATGTTCGTCCGTATAGCGGGCTCCGGAGGCCGAGACGGCCTGGGGCAGGGTGTAATCCTTGCCGTCCGGCAGTGACAGCTTGATAAAGTTGAGGCTCTCGTCGGAGAGGGAGAAGTAGCGCACCTGCACCTTTTTGCCCTGCTCGCACTGGTAACTGACCGGTTCGCCACCAGTGACTGAGAGGGTATTGCCCTGATTGCAGCCAGCGAGTAGGCCGAGGGCCAGCGCACCAGCGGCCATCATATGTACCTTATTCATGATTACAGCTCCATTGGTGTCATACGGGCGTGAGCCTAACAGGTTGCTGTTATTGTGCAATCCGCACGGCCATTCGGTGCGTCGCTGGCTGTCCGGCCTGCCTGCCTCGGAGGTACTTCTAATTTGCGACAGGGATGGCGAGGTAGGAGTAAACGCGGAAGACAAAAAAACGCCCCGGCAGGCGACGGGGCGAAAGAGAGCTCATCCATGGGCTGACAACAGTGCTTACAACAGGAAATCAATAACCGAAGCGGGTCGCCTCGAAGCGGTTGAGCAACCGGTGGACGAGGTAGCAGGCCAGCAGGGTGACCACGATGGCAAACAGGATGCTGCTCACCCGGTAGAGGGCGCTGAACACCAGATCGTTGCCCGGGGTGAGGTACTGGCCAAACAGGATGCCGAGGGTAGTGAGGGCGCCAAAGCCGACCCCGGAGCCGCCCGCCTCCTTGACGTGGGCATGGCTGAACAGCATGGCGCCAAGCCACAGCAGTGGAGCAACCAGCAGCAGTTGCCCTGACCAGTCATAGAGCAGCAACTGGCCGAGCAGGCCGAAGGTGACACCCAGCAAGGTACCCATCGCCCGTTTGCGGGCATAACTCAGCGCACCGTTCCAGTGCATGGGGAACAGCACCAGCAAGGTCGTGGCCTGGGCAGACATGGAGTCGCGCAGGTCAAACACCTGAAATACCAGAAACGACAGGGTGGCCACCGTGGCACCCAGCAGGGCTTCATGGCGCATCCGGTGCGGTGCCTTGGGGGCCGAGGCGGGCTTGGGTCTGGCCTCCACATCCGGGATCAGCATGGTCATGAGGTAGGCGATCAGCACCGACAGCACGCTCGCCCAGATATTGTTGAGGATCAGGTCGTTGAGGTCGGTCTGCGGATAGCTGGCAAAGTGCAGCATGATGCTGAGGCTCAGTACCCCGTTGGCCCCGAACAGAAACAGGCTGCCCCGCGACATGGCGGCGAAGCGGTAGAGAAACAGCAGAAAGGCGATGGGGGTCATCAGCGCCGGATGGCTGCCAAACAGTCCCCCCAGCAGCCCGACCTCCACCCCACAGACCACCGCCGCCGCGATCAGCTGGCGTGCGGCATGGCCATTCATCACCGGCACCATCCCCAGCAGCAGCACCGGTGTGACCGTATAGAAGACCCCGTAATTCCAGCCAAACAGCTTGCAGAGCAAAAAGCCCGTGGTGCAGCCAAAGGCGATGCGCAGGCACTGGCGCAGCTCGTTGCCGGTGAGGGGCCGATACCAGAGGTGAGCGGCAGCACCACCGGCGGGGTGTGCTGGGGCGGTATTGGCCGACGGGTGAGTGGCGTGGTTAGTAGACATAATGGAGCAGGCTGAGCAGGTGGATCTGGCCCCGTGCCAGCATGGCGGTCAGGGCATTGTCCGGAAGCAGTTGCACCGTGGCCCGAGCCCCGGCTGGCAGATGGTCGGGGAGCTGCTCCAGCTCGAGGTGCAGCCGCATCCGCTGGGCATCTCTTACCCAGCGATCCGACTCCACCGGTGCGGCCAGTCGACCGTTGGCATCAAACTGACCGGCACTCACCCCGGCATCCAAACTGCTTACCCGGGCAGGATAGAGCTGACCCGGCTCGCCATCGAAGGCGACCAGTGCGCGGGTTTGCTCACCGATATGGCGCAGGCTCTTCTCCCGAAAATCGGCAATGACGTCCACCTGTTCCGACACCAGCGCCAGCAGCGGGCTGCCAGCGCTGGCGATACTGCCCGGCTTGAGCTGCAGGTTGGTGATGGTGCCATCCTGATCCGCGTGGACCTGGCTGTAAGAGAGGGCCAGCCGCGCTTGCGCCAGCTTGTTGCGGGCCTGGCGCAGCAACAGATTATCCTCACCGGTCACGCCACGACTGGCCTTGATCTGGGCCAGTTTGGCCTGACTGGCGCGCAGGTTGGCCTGGGCGCTGCGCAGGGCGCTGTCAGCTTCATCTTTTTGTTGCAGCGAAACCATGTGACGTTGGTAGAGCGCATCGATGCGCTCAGCCTCGCGCCACTTCTGGCTGGCCAGGGTCTCTTTGGCGTTGATCTCGGCAACGGCGGCGGTCAGGGCGGCATCCAGTTCACTGTTCTGCTGCTCTGCCTGCGCCAGCGCAAGGCGGGCCTGCTCCACCGCCAGTTCAAAAGGGGCCGGATCCAGCCTGAACAGCAGATCCCCCTTCTTGACCTGCTGGTTGTTGTGAACGGCGACCTCGATCACCTTGCCGCTCACCTGGGGGGCCAGCTTGGTGACCACCCGGGTCGCCATCGCCTGAGGGGTGAGGGGCATCAGCAGGTCGGCTATCAGAAAATAGGCAAACAATGTGGCAAAGCCAGCCATGGACCATTTGATCCAGCGGGTAAATTGTTGATCCGGAGTCATCTTATTCTCTCTCTGTGTCGGTCTCGGGAGGGCTTGTATCGCCTCCGGCTTGTCGGTTGTGGTGTTGTTCAATTTTGCTGAGGGCGTTGGCCGAGATCCGCTGCACCGTGGTTTCAAACAGCTGCAGGGTCTGCTCGTCGATGCCCCCCAGCAGCTCGCGGCGGATATTCATGATGCGGTCGGCGATCTGATCGAGCAGGGTCTGGCCAGCCGGGGTCACGCAGACGATGCGGGCCCGCTTGTCCTGACTGCAGCAGTGGCGCTCAATCAGTCCCTGCTCTTCCAGCTGGCCCAGGGTGCGCATCAGGGATGGGAGCTCTATCTCGAGGGCTTCGGCCAGGGTCTTCTGGCTGACATGGTTCCCCATGCGGGAGAGTTTCCACAGCGCGGTCCAGCGGGGATGGGTGAGGCCAAGGGGAGCCAGCTCCAGGTCGGCGGCAGTACGCCATAGCCGGTGCATCCGCGCTATCTGCTCGGCGAGCGACAGCTCGCGCAACCTTTCCAGATCCGTCATCTTCTCATCCTCAATGTACTTAGCATGCTAACTATCATACTTGTTTAGCAGGCTAAGTAAATAGTGTGATGCTGATCATGTTTCTGGTCGGAGCTTTCGCTGGTGCGAGTTGGCAGCATTCGAGCCCCTGATATTATTTTCGGGGCTGATCCACTCGAGGCTCTCTTGCCGCTTTGGATATTGCGCCGTGAATGGAGGATATCCGGTGGTTATTTTCATGAAATTTTCAGCTTCAGCGAGCAGCTCTTTTTTTATCCGCTAATATTGATGGGGTTATAAAACAAGGGGGAAACGGGTTGTGGATGGATATGACAGTGGATGTGTGTATCTGGCAATTGAAGCTCTGTTGAGTGATGGAGAATATGGTGCAGAGTCACACCATGGCGTGAATCGGGAAGGCGCTATCAGAAGTACCGATATCAGTCATGATTTTGACCCCGCCAATATTCCATTGCTGTTGGCAGAATAGACCTGACCGTGTGTGATCCTTGTGAGTTCAAGCCAGTGCTCTGGTATTCGCTGGCTTGACTCATCACTATTTCAATCTCCCCTTTTTGCATCTTTCTCCTCACCATTTTTCATCGTGCGTGCTTCCTGCACGCCGACTCAAACACTGATGTGGCACGTCGTGGCACTCGCGTCATGGTGATGACATGGCCCGCTGATTATCACTCACAGGATCTGTGGCGATAAATGGTCGCAGAGCTTGTCATCTGGCTCTGTTATTTCCCCGAAGGGGGGAGTTCATCGCATCGTTATTACTGCTGATCATCCAAATATCCGCCATTATGGTCGCTCGTTTTATCACCCTGTTTCCTGACTTGGTCGGGTATCGGATGTCTGGTGTTCTATTGTGCTGCGCACGTTAGCGACACCATGATGTTTAAGTTTTTAATGTTTTTATATGGCTTTGCAATCTGGCTAACCGACAGGGGCGAGGGGGATCAATAAAGTAGCGGCCACAATCACACGCAGAGTACATAACAATGAAAAACCTCTCCCCCCTACAAACCACACAAGAAAAGGCCGCCTTTATGGGCGGCCAACAAATTGCGGGTATGCCGCTCTTTATATTTCTGGGGTTGGCGACCTGTGTTCTCTTTTCTGGCTGGAATGGCTCGCTGCCGCTGGGCATGGTCGGTGCGCTGGCGCTGATGTTCGTGCTGGGCACCCTGCTGACCGAGCTGGGGGAGCGGATCATGCCGATCCGTGAATATCTGGGGGGCGGCACCATCCTCGCCATCTTTGGCGGCGCCGCCCTGTTCGAATACCAGCTGCTGCCGGTGCAGGCGGGGCAGGTCATCACCAACTTCATGAAGGAGGGAGGCTTTCTCAACTTCTTTATCGCCAGTCTGGTGACTGGCTCCGTGTTTGGCATGAGCGGCGCTTTGCTGAAAAATGCCGCCATGCGCTACCTGCCGGTCATTCTTGGCGGCGTGACGCTGGCACTGCTGAGCGTGGGGCTGGTCGGTTCCCTGATGGGGTATGGCTTCAAGAATGCGGTGCTGCTGATCGGCCTGCCCATCATGGGCGGTGGCATGGGCGCCGGTGCGGTGCCGTTGGTGGAGATCCTCTCCGGCCCGATGCAGATGTCCAGTGCGGACCTATTGTCACGCATGGTACCGGCGGTGGTGATCGCCAATACCCTGGCCATTCTGGTGGGCTCCCTGCTGGCGCGGCTCGGTCGCCGTTATCCCTCCCTGACCGGCAACGGCAAGCTGATGGTCAAGGAAAATAGCCAGAGCATTGCTGACGAGCAGGCCGAAGCGCCGACCCTGCAGAGTCTCGGCATGGGCCTTTTCATCAGCTCCAGCATGTTTGTGCTGGGCTCCCTGCTTGGCAACTTTATCCCCATGCACCCCTTCGCCCTGATGATTTTGGCCGTCGCCTTTATCAAGGTGAGCGGCCTGCTGCCGCGCCGTTATGAGCAGGCGGCGGCCGACTGGTATCAGTTTGTGGTGAGCAACCTCACTCCTTCCCTGCTGGTGGGGATCGGCGTCGCCTATACCAGTATTCCCGAGCTCATCAGCGCCTTCTCCATCAGCTACTTCGTGCTGGTCATGGTCACAGTGATCGGTGGTGCCCTCGGCGCGGCGCTGGTGGGCCGGATGATCGGTTTCTATCCCATCGAGGCAGCCATCACCGGCGGGCTCTGTATGGCCAACATGGGCGGCACTGGCGACGTAGCCGTGCTCTCGGCGGCCCAGCGCATGAAGCTGATGCCCTTTGCCCAGATCTCCTCCCGTCTTGGCGGCGCCGTGATGCTGATCCTGGCCACTGCTCTTATCTCCCTGCTCGCCTGATACCGGATTGAGGAACAAACAAAATGAACGACATCATGATGGGCACCAGCCTGCCCTATGCCGAGCGCAAGCGTCAGGGCGTGCGGGGGCGTATGCCCCACAAGGAGGAGTCCCTCTCCCAGCAGCGGCGCCGGATCTACCGGTTGGTCAGCGCCATGCAGAGTCCGTTTGACCAGCATCTGCTGCTGCGCCAGCTGCAGGAGGACAATCCTGTGCTCTTCTACGATCTGGTGCGCCACCACCTGCCGGAGCTGCTGCCGATCATCTACACCCCGGTGGTGGGGGAGGCGTGTCAGCGCCACAGCGATCTTTATCTGCGTAGCCACGGCCTCTACCTCTCCTGGCATGACAGGGACGATCTCGACGATATCCTCGAGTCGGTGGAGCAAGAGGTGGACGTGATTGTCATCTCCGATGGCGAGCGGGTGCTGGGGCTCGGCGATCTCGGTATCGGCGGCATGGGGATCTGTATCGGCAAGCTGGCGCTCTACTCCGCCGCTGGCGGCATTAACCCGGCGCGCACCCTGCCGCTCTGTGTCGATGTGGGCACCAACAACCCCGAGCTGCTGGAGGATGACTCCTACCTCGGCTGGCAATCCCCACGCATCGACGGCGAGAGCTACTACCACTTCATGGACAAGGTGGTCGCCGCCATTCGCAAGCGCTGGCCGCAGGTGGTGCTGCAGTTTGAAGACTTTGCCGGCAAGCATGCCGCCAACCTGCTGACCCGTTATCGCGACGAGCTCTGCATGTTCAACGACGACATTCAGGGGACGGCGGCTGTGGCTTCCGCCTGCGTGCTGGCCGGGTTGCAGCAGGCGGGTACAGCCCTGTGCGATGCCCCGGTACTGATCGTCGGGGCGGGCTCTGCCGGTTGCGGCATCGCCGCCATGCTGGCCCAGCTGGCGGGGAGTCACGACGGCGTCTGGCTGTTTGATCAGGACGGGGTGGTCTGCAGCGATCGCCCCAACCTGACCCGTGCCCAGCAGCCATTTGCCCGTGCCGTGGAGGAGGGGAGCAGTTCGCTGCTGGAGACCATCCGGCAGGTGCGCCCGGCGGTCTTGATTGGCGTGAGCGGTCAGGGCGGCCTCTTTACTGGCGAGGTGCTGCAGGCGATGGGGGAGGTGTGCGATCAGCCGGTGATCCTGCCACTCTCCAACCCGACCCGCAGCGCCGAGGCCACCCCCGAGCAGGTGTGGGCCGCCACAGATGGCCGCGCCCTGCTGGCCACCGGCAGCCCCTTTGCGCCGGTAACGGTGGCCGGGGAGCGGCGGGTAGTCTCCCAGTGCAACAACGTCTATGTCTTCCCGGGGATTGGTCTCGGGGCCTGCGCCGTCAAGGCGCGCCGCATCAGCGATGGCATGTTGCTGGCCGCGGTGCGGGCTGTCGGCGCCTATCCGCTGGTGGCGGGCCGGCTGTTGCCCCCCATCGAGCAGGTGGGAGAGGTGGCCCGCACCGTCGCCAGAGCGGTGGCGCTCTGCGCCCGCGAGGAAGGATTGGCCGATTTTGTCGGCGATCCGGCACCTTTGATTGACCAGACCTGGTGGCATCCGCACTATTGGGTAGCGTCCTGACGTTTTAAGGTATGTGCATGAAACTTCGCCACCAGTTGGTCACCCTCTCTCTTGGGCTCTCCCTGCTGCTGATCCTCATTCTGGGCAGCCTGCTGGCCCTCTTTATCCGTCATCTGCTGGAGAGCAACTTGCAGGATAAGGGGAGCGATCTGGCACGGGTGATGGCTGCGGATACCCGGGTGGTCGAGGCCCTGCGTCAGGGCAGTGATCCTACCCTGCGCGACTATGTGGAGGCGGTCTGCAACCGCACCGACGCCACCTATATGGTGGTGACCGATGAGCATGGTCGCCGCCTCAGCCACCCCAACCCCGATCTGGTGGGTCAGAAGTTCCGCGGCGAGGATATCTGGCCCGCGCTGCAGGAGCTGCGCAGCTACTGCTCCAAGGATCGGGGCACCATGGGGCCGGCGATCCGCTGCTTCTCCCCGGTGGTTGGCGGGGATGGGCGCGTCATGGGTGCCGTGGTGGTGGGCTACCTGATGCAGCAGGTGGAGGGCATCTACATGGAGCGGGTGGCCCTGCTCATCAGCGCCATCGTTGCGGTGCTGGGGTGCGGCCTGCTGCTGGCACTCTGGGTGCAATACCTGCTGCGCAAGACCCTGCTCGATCTGGAGCCGGAGGCGATCGTGCGTCGCTTCACCCTGCAGGATCTGGTGCTGGAGCACATCACCGAAGGGGTTATCGCCCTCGATGGCCGCGGCAATATCAATATGATCAACAGCACCGCCAGCTATCAGCTGCGGCTGCCGGTCACCGGGCGCCACGCCCTGCAGGGACAGTCGCTGGCGGAGCTGGTGCCGCCCCTTGCTCCCTGTCTGGAGCAGGAGGGTGGGGAAGTGAGCTTCACCATTCAGGGGGAGTCCTTTGTCGGTCGCTGGCAGGCGGTGCAGGGCAAGGCGCCGGGGCGGCTGCTGATCTTCAGCCGTCCGGAGGTGGCCGCCAGTCTGGGGGTGCAAGTGACCCATCTGCGCCAGTATGCCGAGATGCTGCGGATGCAGAGCCACGAGTTCGCCAACAAGCTGAGCAGCCTCTCCGGCTTGTTGCAGCTGGGCCATGTGGATCAGGCGGTGGAGCTTATCCAGCAGGAGAACGAAGCGTGCCAGACCATGCTGCAGGAGCTGCTGCGGCTGATCGACAACAAGCCGGTGGCGGGGCTTATTCTCGGCAAGTTCAGCCGGGCCCGCGAGCTGGGGGTGACCCTGGAGCTCGATCCTGACTCGGCGCTGGCGGAGTATCCGGCCTCGGTCTCGGCCGATCTCATTACCCTCATTGGCAACCTGCTGGACAACGGCTTGCAGGCGGCCTGGCGCAACCGCCAGCAGCGGCCGCCCCGGGTGCTGCTCTCTCTGTGCGATGTGGGGCGGCGACTGGTGATCGAGGTGGAGGATAGCGGCGAGGGGGTCGACGAGGAGTTGGCCGATCATCTGTTCGATTACGGGGTGAGTCGCCAGAGCGGCGATCACGGGGTGGGTCTGTTCCTGGTCAAGGAGACCGTGGGTCGGCACGAGGGTGTGATAGAATGGCGGCGAACCGCCGAGCAGACCACCCTGTTTGGTATCTACTTGAATAAAAACCAATTAATGTGAGCCATGGACCCAATAATCACGCTTGTTATTGAAGATGACGATCGGATCGGTGCCATCTTGTCAGAACTGGTGGCTGCGACCCCCGGTTTCTCCCTGCTGGGGCGGGCCGGCACCCTGGCCCAGGCCGATGCCATGATGGCCGGTGTGGTGCCCCAACTGCTGCTGGTGGATGTCTCCCTGCCCGATGGCTCCGGCCTTGAGTGGGTGAGCCGCCTGCGCAGCCACAACCGCGAAGCCTATGTCATCATGGTGACCGCCTCGCGGGATGTGGAGACCATCCAGCAGGCCCTCAATCTGGGGGTTCATGACTACGTCATCAAACCATTGCGGCTGTTTCGCATCCAGCAGAGTCTGGATGAGATCCTGCAACTGCACAGCCGCCTCTGCGAGCGGGGTCGGCTGGAGCAGGAAGATCTCGACAAGCTGCTGGGCAAGGGAGGGCGCTCCCAGATCAAGGAGATGCGCGTCACCCCCAAGGGGATCGACAGCATCACCCTGCGTCAGGTACTGGATCTGCTGGCGGGTGAGCCGGAGAACGTCTTCTCCACCGACACGGTGGCGCTGCGACTCTCCCTCAGCCGCACCACGGCGCGCCGCTATCTGGAGTATCTGGAGTCGGAAGACCGGGTAGATGTTGATCTCAACTATGGTCAGCGGGGGCGACCGGAGCGGCGCTACCGCTGGCGCCGGGCGGGGTGAAGTCGGTTAACTGTCGCTAGAACAGGATAGAAATGAACAAGGGAGCCTGCGGCTCCCTTGTTGTTTTTTGCATGTTGCCCGTCAGGCCGCATTGCGTTCCGGCAGTGGAACACGCTTTTTCAGCTGGGAGATCATCACGCCCCACAGAATAAGCCCGCCACCCAGCAGGTGATAGCCGTGGATCGGCTCGCCCAGGCCGACGACGGCGATCAGCGCCGTACAGAGCGGCATCAGGTTCATAAAGACCGAGGTGCGCTCTGCCCCCATACAGGCGAGGCCGCGCATCCAGCAGTAAGCCGCCAGCAGGGAGGAGGCGAGCCCGGCGAAGAGCACCAGACCCCACCCTTCGGCCGGCACCGCCATCGAGTCGGCACTGAGAGCGAGCGGCACCAGCAGTAGCACGGCCAGCAGGATCTGCATGTAGAGGTTGAGCCAGGGGCCAAACGGCAGTTGCCAGCGGCGGATCAAGAGGCCGTAAAGGGCGTAGCTGGCGGAGCCGAGCAACATCATGCCATCCCCCGGGTTGATGCCGTTATGGAGCAGGGCGAGCGGTTCGCCCTTGCCAAGCAGCCAGAGCACTCCGAACAGGGAGATACTCATGCCGAGCAGTGCCTGTTTGCCGGGACGCTGGCCGAAGAAGAGCGCCCCTTGCAGCAGGGTGAGCAGCGGAATGAGGGAGCCGATCACCCCCATATTGGTGGCCGAGGTGCTGTGGGCGGCGTAGTAGGCCAGACACTGATAGAGCACCATACCGAGCGCCGCCAGCACCAGCAGCTTGCCGAGCCAGGGGCGAACCTCGCTGCGTCGCCGCCATAGGGTGGGCAGACAGAAGGGGGTCAGCGCCAGGGCGGCAATCACCCAGCGATAGAAGGAGATGGCCGCGGGGTCGAGCACGCTGGCGGCCGCCTTGGAAACCACGGTATTGGTAGCCCAGATCAGCACAGCCATCAGCGGAAAGAGAAGAGGGGAAAAGATTCGCATCAGAGGCTCCTTATTAACAGGGGGGCCAAGTCTACCCTTGTCTTTATATTATCAAGTAGCGTAAAACAGACAGATGACCCAGCAGAAAAGACAACTCTTTCTGATGCACCTTATTCCGGCCCACACGGGCAGCGTCTGCCCGCAACTGATGGCTGCTTTTGGCCTGTGCCGGAGACCGAGCCAACAGGGTGTTGCATCACGCCTGTTCCTCTTTTTCGCTGACAAGGGGCGCTGATGGCCACTCACCAGTTTCAGCCGGTAGATGTGGTTCTGCCCGCTCCCAATCCGCTCTATTTCAGTTACCAGCAGATGCTGGCCGACAGTGCGACCGTGCTGCACTCCCACCCCTGGGGCCAGCTCAACATGATCAGCCTGGGGATCATGGAGATAGAGCTGGGGGATCAGCGACTGGTGGCCCCTGCCGACTACCTGATCTGGGTGCCGGCGGATCTCGAGCACACCTCCTACAACGAGCAGACCCTCGACTACACCTCTATCTACGTCAGCCACGAGATGGCGGCCAAGCTGCCGCCAGAGCCCAGATTGCTGCTGCTCACCCCGCTGATCCGCGCCCTGCTGAGCGACTTTTGCGAACGGCGGGTAAGCCATATGGCGGATGAGTGGGATCAGCGTCAGGCCGAGTTGCTGGTGGAGCGACTTGCGCGCACCCGTTGTCAGGAGAGCTACCTGCCGATGAGTCAGGACAAGCTGCTGGCTCCCATGCTGGCGGCGTTGCACAGCGATCCTGCCGATCCCCGTACTCTGGCCCAGTGGGCCGGACAACTGCACACCACAGAGCGCACCCTGGCGCGGCGCTGCCTGCGGGAGTTGGGGATGAGCTTCGGTCAGTGGCGGGCGCGGCTGCGGTTGCTCAAGGCGCTGGCCTGGCTCAAGGGGGACATGCCCATTCAGGAGATTAGCTGGCGGCTCGGTTACGGCTCCACCTCGGCCTTTATCGCCATGTTCAACCGGGAGCTGGGCTGCTCCCCCCAGCGCTATCGCCTACAGTCTGCCCGATAACAAATCGCCGGACATGTCATCTGGTGAAGCAAAACAAGAAGGGCGCACGCAGGCACCCTTTCTGATGACATCCGCTTGCGCTAGAAGAAGCCGAGCGGGTTGATGTCGTGACTCACCAACAGGTTCTTGGTGTTCTGGTAGTGGTCCAGCATCATCTTGTGGGTCTCGCGCCCGATCCCCGACTTTTTGTAACCGCCAAAGGCGGCATGTGCCGGGTAGGCGTGGTAGCAGTTGACCCAGACCCGGCCGGCCTGGATGCCACGCCCCATGCGCCAGGCCAGGTTGCTGTCGCGGGTCCACAGGCCTGCCCCCAACCCGTACTGGGTGTCGTTGGCAATGGCCAGAGCATCCGCCTCGTCCTTGAAGGTGGTGACCCCGAGTGCCGGCCCGAAGATCTCCTCCTGGAATACCCGCATCTTGTTCTGGCCGGAGAAGATGGTGGGCTGGATGTAGAATCCCCCCTCCAGTCCGCTCACCTTGGCCGGGCCGCCGCCGATCAGCATCTTGGCCCCTTCGCCGCGGCCGATCTCCATGTAGCCCAGGATCTTGTCGAACTGCTCGCGGGACGCCTGCGCCCCCACCTGAGTGGCGGTATCGAGGGGGTTGCCCTGCACTATGGTGCGGGCACGGGCCAGCACTCGGTCCATGAAGTCGTCATAGATGCTGGCCTGCACCAGCGCGCGGGAGGGACAGGTACACACTTCCCCCTGGTTGAAGAAGGTCATCAGCATCCCTTCTACCGCCTTGTCGATGTAGCTGCTCTCGTGCTGCATCACGTCGGCGAAGTAGATATTGGGGGACTTGCCCCCCAGCTCCACGGTGGAGGGGATCAGCTTGTCGGCTGCGCAGCGCAGGATATGGGCGCCCACTTCGGTCGAACCGGTAAAGGCCAGTTTCTGGATCCGGTTGCTGGTGGCCAGCGCCTGACCTGCCTCGGCGCCGAAGCCGTTGACCACGTTGACTACGCCGGGGGGCAGGATGTCCTTGATGAGATCCATCATCAGCATGATGGTGACCGGGGTCTGCTCGGCGGGCTTGAGCACGCTGCAGCAACCGGCCGCCAGCACAGGGGCCAGCTTCCAGGCGGCCATCAGCAGCGGGAAGTTCCACGGGATGATCTGGCCGACCACGCCGATGGGCTCCTTGAAGTGGTAGCTGACGGTGTTCTGATCCAGCTCGGCGGCCGAGCCCTCCTGAGCGCGAATGCAGCCAGCGAAGTAGCGGAAGTGATCCACCACCAGCGGCAGGTCGGCGGCCAGGGTTTCGCGCACCGCCTTGCCGTTCTCCCAGGTTTCGGCGATGGCGAGTCGCTCGATGTTCTGCTCGATGCGATCGGCGATACGCAGCAGCAGATTGCTGCGCTCGGTGACGCTGGTCTTGCTCCAGCTGGTGAACGCCTTGTGGGCTGCATCCAGCGCCAGTTCGATATCGGCGGCGTCGGAGCGGGCGACCTCGCAGAATACTTTGCCATCCACCGGCGAGATGTTTTCAAAGTAGCGGCCGGCGCGAGGAGCCACCCACTCACCGCCAATGAAGTTGTCGTAACGGGACTTGAAGCTGACCAGGGCACCTGCCTGACCGGGAGCGGTATAAATCATCTCATCATCCTTTATGTGTGTGGTCCTGACCGGGCTGGCTGACAGACCGGTTGCCAGCTGATATCGCAAGGGGCGTGCCAAAGGGTCTGACCAGCAGGTAAAAGGTTACAAAAACGTTATCAAATGGGGTGTGGCGGCGTATCTTGGTTAACCAATGACCACGGCTATTGCGATAAAACTGTACCGTTTCTGGACAGTGGCCGAGACAGTCGTGCTGTTTGTGAACAGGAGGCGTGATGAGTGAGTCACTTCAACCCGGTCCCGGTCCGATCCAGCGTTCCTGGCAGCGTTGCCTGCATCAGGGGCTGAGCCGCCAGCAGAGTGCTGATCTGGACTTGCTGCCCCAGGGGGAGCTGTCGGCCCGTCAGGAGCAGCACAGGGCGCTGATCGCCTGCTTCCAGCGCTTCGTGCTGCCGCTGTTTGCCCAGCTGCTGGCAGGTCGCCCCTGTCGCCTGTTGTTGTGTGACGGTGAGGGGGCCATTCTGGCCGCCAGTGGTGATGAGGGTTTCGCCCGCCATGCCGAGCGTATCTTTTTGCGCAGTGGTGCCCGCTGGGGGGAGGCGAGCAAGGGCACCAACGCCATCGGTACCGCGCTGGCCGAGCAGAGCGAAGTGCAGGTACTCGGCAATCAGCACTTCTTCGCCCAGCACAGTTTCCTTAGTTGCAGCGCTTGCCCGTTGCTCGGGCCAGATGGGCAATTGCTCGGGGTGCTCGATATCTCCACCGATGCGGCTCACCACGATGGCGACATGCTGGGCACGGTGCGGCTGCTGGCCATGACCCTCGAAAACGCACTGCTGGCGCGTCAGCCGGGCTGGCTGGTGGATCTCGATCCCCAGAGCCTCTGGTCCGCTCGCCTGTTGCTGGGAGAGGAGGGGGAACTGCTCGGCGCCAACCGGGCCGGTCGGCTCTGGCTCGGCCAGCACCCTTTCGATGGCAGGCAACTGCTGCGCGAGGGGCGTGGCTTGCGGCTGGTGCCAGAAGCGGACGCGACACCTTCCCGCGCCGTGCTGCCGGGTCACTCAAGCCCGGTGCCACATCCGCAGCAGGTGCCGCTCAAGATGCTGGAGCGCGGCATTTCGCTGCTTATCGAGGGGGAGACCGGCAGCGGCAAGGAGCATCTGGTGCGGGCCCTGCACCGAGCGTCGAGTCGGCGGGAGCAGCCACTGGTGTGCGTCAACTGCGGCGCGTTACCAGCAGATCTGGTGGAAGCCGAGCTGTTTGGCTATGTGGGCGGGGCCTTCAGCGGTGCCCGCAGCCAGGGCAGTCAGGGTTATCTTCGCGCAGCCCACGGCGGCATGCTGATGCTCGATGAAATTGGCGAACTGCCGCTGCAGGCTCAAACCCGACTGCTGCGGGTATTGCAGGAGCGCAGCGTGACGCCGGTTGGCAGTCACAAGCCGGAGGCGGTGGATTTTTGGCTGGTCAGTGCCAGCCACCGGGATCTGGCGGCCATGGTGCAGAGTGGCGCATTTCGCGAAGACCTCTATTACCGGATCTGCGGCTGGCGCCAGCAGCTGATGCCGCTGCGCCGTTGGCCTGCCGCTGAGCGTCTGGGGCTGATCCAGCGACTGTTGGCGGAGATGGACCCGACCCTGCGTCTGACCCGCGATGCGGAGCGACAGCTGCTGGCCCATCCGCTGCCCGGCAACGTGCGTCAGCTCAAGCAGGCACTGGAAGTGGCCTGTGTGCTGGCAGAGGGGGTGGGTTGGATAGAACCCGCCCACCTGCATCTGCCCAGTGTGGCCACAGAGCCCGGCGCCTTGCCGATGGGGGAGGCGACCAGCTTGCGTGAACAAACCCGGCGGCAGGTGCAGCAAACGCTAGCGGCATGCGGCGGCAACGTCAGCGAGACCGCGCGCCAGCTGGGGATCAGCCGCACCACCCTCTACCGGACGCTGCGCGAAGCCCCTTGAGTGCTCACTCCCCCTCATCGATCGTTTTCAAGACGCACATGACGGCTGGAGCCCTGCCCATCCAGCCGCTATGATGCGCCCTGGCCGGGGCATTGCGCCCGTTGACTCATCCGTTGAGGATTTTCTGCCATGTCACAACACATAGGGGCGCTGACCCTGCTGGTGGCCGATTACGATCAGGCCATTCGCTTTTTTACCGAGGGACTTGGCTTTGTGCTCCTGGAGGACACTCCTCTCGATGAACCGGGCAAACCGGGCAAGCGCTGGGTGCGGGTTGCCCCCAAAGGCGCTCCCGGTTCCGCGTTGCTGCTGGCACAAGCGGCCAATGCGCAGCAGCAGGCCGCCATCGGCCAGCAGGGTGGTGGCCGGGTATTTCTGTTCCTCGAGACCACTGATTTCTGGGGGGATTACCAGCGCATGCAGGCGTACGGTGTTCATTTTTGTGAACAGCCCCGCGACGAGCCTTATGGCACTGTGGTGGTATTTGAGGATATCAGCGGCAACCGCTGGGACTTGTTGCAACGTACTGCTGCCAACTGAATCTGAAAACGTTTATCATCCCGCCTGTCATAAAGTCATAAAGTCATAAAAGTGTCACAGAAAATTCTAATAATTGGCGCACCCATCTTCACAGAGGAGAGAGAAGGGAATGGCTAAGCGAATTCTGGTGGTCGAGGACGAAGCACCGATCCGCGAAATGCTCTGCTTCGTGTTGGAGCAGAAGGGATATGAGACGATTGAAGCGGAAGATTACGCCGATGGACTGGCGAAGGTGCGCGAACCCTACCCCGAACTCATCGTGCTCGACTGGATGATGCCGGGCGGCAGTGGCATCCAGTTTATCAAGCAGCTCAAGCAAGATGAGGTGACGCGCCAGATCCCGGTGGTGATGCTCACCGCTCGCGGTGAAGAGGAGGACAAGGTGCGTGGTCTGGAGGCCGGAGCCGACGACTACATCACCAAGCCGTTCTCGCCCAAGGAGCTGACCGCTCGCCTCCATGCGGTGATGCGCCGCGTGTCACCCACCTCGGTGGATGAGGTGATCGAGGTGCAGGGGCTGAAACTCGATCCTGTCTCCCACCGGGTCAGTGCCGAAGAGAAGGCGCTCGACATGGGGCCGACCGAATTCAAGCTGCTTCACTTCTTCATGACTCACCCCGAGCGGGTCTACAGCCGTGAACAGCTGCTCAATAATGTCTGGGGTACCAATGTGTACGTCGAGGACAGAACCGTGGATGTGCATATTCGTCGCCTGCGCAAGGCGATTGAAGAGACAGGGCACGACAGATTGATCCAGACGGTGCGTGGAGCCGGATACCGCTTCTCAACCCGTCTCTAGAGGCAGTTATGTTGCAACCTTACGCCTGGCGGCGACAGTTGTGGCGAATGGCGTTTTTTTACGCCCCCTTCGCATTGGTTGGCTGGTTGATTGATCATCTTGCCCTCTGCCTGTTGGTGGCGGCCGTGTTGCATCTGGGCTGGCACTACCGCTTCCAGAAGCGGCTCTCTGACTGGCTGTGGCACGACCGCAGCCTGGTGCCTCCCAGCGGAAATGGCAGCTGGGAGTACATCTTCAACGGTATCTACAAGCTTCAGCAGCGTCACCGCGCCCGTCGCCGCGAGCTGGCGGGGCTGATCCGCCGCTTCCGGGAGGGGGCCGAGGCGCTGCCCGATGCCGCCGTGGTGTTTCGCACCGATGGCAGTATCCTCTGGTGCAACCGGTTGGCGGAGCAACTGCTCGGTTTTCGCTGGCCGGAGGATGCCGGCCAGCATATCGGCAACCTCATTCGCAATCCGGCCTTTAACGCCTATCTGGGCAAGGGAGCGTATGACGAGCCCCTCGAGATGCACTCCCCGGTCAATGAGGAGAAGTTTCTCGAGTTTCGCATCATGCCCTACGCCTCGGATCAGGCGATGCTGGTGGTGCGGGATGTCACCCGCTTGCGCAGTCTCGAGAAGACCCGCAAGCACTTCGTCTCCAACGTCTCTCACGAGCTGCGCACCCCGCTGACCGTGCTCAAGGGCTATCTGGAGATGACCGAGGAGCCGCCCCCGCCCGCCATGTGGGCCAAGGCGCATCGGGTGATGATGGAGCAGACCATCCGGATGGATAATCTGGTCAATCAGCTGCTCACCCTCTCCCGTATCGAGGCGGCTCCGACCGTGGATCTCTCCCACTTGGTGGACATGCCTGCCATGCTGGGGCTGCTGGAGCAGGAGGCGCGGGCGCTCTCGGGCGATCGGGCCCACCAGATCGAATTTGTGGTGCAGCCCAATCTGCTGGTGCGCGGGGATCAGGAGCAGCTGCGCAGTGCCGTCTCCAACCTGGTCTATAACGCCATCCACTACACCCCGGCGGGGCGAAAAATTACGGTGGAGTGGCGCAAGCAGGGGGCGATGGCGCTGTTTGCCGTGAGCGATGAAGGGGAGGGGATTGCTCCCGAGCATCTGGCGCGGCTGACCGAGCGGTTCTATCGGGTCGACAAGGCACGCTCGCGCCATACCGGCGGCTCAGGCTTGGGCCTTGCCATCGTCAAGCATGCCCTCAGTCATCATGACTGCCAGCTCGATATCGAGAGCCGGGTCGGCCTTGGCAGCCGCTTCAGCTTTCTCATTCCGAGTCGCATGGTGGTGATTAAATAGTCTTTTATGGCAATGGGTTAGCTGCAAAAAGAGGGCCTTTGAACGGGCCCTCTTTTCATTTGTTCAAATCTGTCGCCATGTCATTAAAGTGTCACATTAAATCCATAAATTTGTCACTGCCAGGTCAGATACTGGCGCCGTCTTAAGAACGGACCTTCTGTAACTTTGGAGAGTGAGTCGGAATGGAACTCACCCTTGACTCAGTCGAATTGACTAACGCAAGACAGTGTTAATCGGCGCCATGTATTGGCAATAGCCTTCTGTCACCTTGGAGAGAGGAGACAGAATGAAACTCAAGGTAATCGCCTTTTGTAACTTTGGAGAGATTGGATGAAACTCAACAAACTGGCTGGTGTAATCGGATTCACCGCAGCAACCCTGTTTTCTGTCAGCGCCCTGGCTGCCGGTGTGGATAAAGACCTGCCGGATTACACACCGACCAGCGGCATTTCGGGCAACCTGTCCTCTGTCGGCTCTGACACCCTGGCCAACATGATGACCCTGTGGGCCGAAGAATTTAAGCGTTTGTACCCCAACGTTAACGTGCAGATCCAGGCCGCCGGTTCTTCTACCGCGCCGACTGCCCTGACCGAAGGTGTTGCCCAGTTCGGTCCGATGAGCCGTGCCATGAAGGCCGGTGAAGAGGAAGCATTCGAGAAGCGTTACGGCTACAAGCCGACTGCCATCCGCGTTGCAGTCGATGCCCTGGCGGTGTTCGTCAACAAGGACAACCCCATCAAGGGGCTGACCATGCCGCAGATCGACGCCATCTTCTCCAGCACCCTCAAGTGCGGCGAAGCCAAGGCTGCCACCAAGTGGTCTGATCTGGGCCTGGACGGCAACTGGTCCAGCAAGGATCTGCAACTGTTCGGTCGCAACTCCGTATCCGGTACCTACGGTTACTTCAAGGAGCACGCCCTGTGTAACGGCGACTTCAAGAGCGGCGTGAACGAGCAGCCGGGTTCTGCCTCCGTGGTGCAGTCTGTCTCTGCCTCCCTGAACGGCATCGGCTACTCCGGTATCGGTTATGTCACCTCCGGCGTGCGTGCAGTACCGCTCTCCAAGGATGGCAAGACCTTCATCGAAGCGACCTCCGATAACGCCATCACCGGCAAGTATCCGCTGTCACGCTTCCTGTACGTTTACGTGAACAAGCATCCGAACAAGCCGCTCTCCCCGATGGAGCAAGAGTTCGTCAAGATGATGCTCTCCAAAGCAGGCCAGAACATCGTTGCCAAAGATGGCTACGTGCCGGTGCCGGCCAAGGTGGTACAGGCTGACCTGAAAAAGCTGGGTATCATGTAACTGCCTGCAGTCAGCATGCCCTGATAAAACGAGCCCCAAGCGGGCTCGTTTTGTTTTTGGCGGTTGTCAGTTTTGTTAATAGCGCTGGATGGATAATTTTCCGCCAGCCGGGGGCTGGCTCCCTTGCGCAGCAGGGCGGCATTTCCGAGAATAGGGCAACGTTATGGCAAAGGATCCCTTCATGATTGCGTCCCTCTCCAAGTTTGGCCTGGTAGCCCTCTGTAGTTCCCTGCTGGTCGCCTGTGCCCAGTCGCCGACCGGCCGCAGCCAGATGCTGCTCTACTCTCCCCAGCAGATGAACCAGCTGGGCGCCGACTCCTTCGAGCAGATGAAGAAGCAGGAGAAGGTGAGCAAGGATGCCAAACTCAACGCCTATGTCTCCTGTGTTGCCAAGGCGGTGACCGCTCAGGTGCCGGCCAGCTATGGCATCACCAACTGGGAAGTGGTGGTGTTTGACTCCAAACAGGTCAACGCCTTCGCCCTGCCCGGCGGCAAGATTGGTGTCTACAGCGGCCTGCTCAAGGTGGCCAAGAATCAGGATCAGCTGGCGACCGTCATCGGCCACGAGTTGACTCACGTGCTGGCCCAGCACTCCAACGAGCGACTCTCGCGTAGCCAGCTGGCGGGGATCGGTCTGGCGGCTGCGGACATTGCCATGGGCACCAGCGAGTATCGCGGCGCCACCATGGCCGCCCTTGGCCTCGGGGTCGAGGTGGGGGTGATGCTGCCCTACGGCCGCACTCAGGAAAGCGAAGCGGATCGGCTGGGGCTTGAGCTGATGGCGCGTGCCGGGTTCAATCCGGCCGAGGCAATCCCCCTATGGCAAAACATGAGTGCCGCCGCCGGTGGCAACTCCCCGCCGCAACTGCTCTCCACCCACCCGAGCAACGAGAACCGGATCGCCGAGTTGCAGGCGCAACAGGCGCAAGTGCTGCCGCTCTATGAGCAGGCCCGCGCCAACGGTCTGGTGCCCCAATGCAAGGCATAAGCCTGCGCATGGCGCGCAGCGACGATGCCGCCGCCATGACGGTGATGCAGCGAGCCAGCTGGCTCGCTGCCTATGGCCAGGTGCTCGGTGCCGACCTGCTGGAGCAGCTGGACGTCACCGCCCATCTGCAGATTTGGCAGAGCCGTCTGGCCGAGCCGGGCCCAAGGCCCATGCTGCTTTGTCTCGACGAGGTGGTGATTGGCCTACTCTACTGGCAACCACAACAGGAAGCGGGACAGAGCCATGCCCTGATCCGCGCTTTTTACCTCCATCCCGACCACTGGCGACAAGGTTATGGCAAACGGCTGTGGCAGGCGGTGGCGATGCAGATGCGCCGCGCCGGTTGCCATAGCGTCAAATTGTGGCTGCTCGATGGCAACCACATCGGCGAGGGGTTCTACCTGCGCCGTGGCTTCGTTTTTGATGGCGAGGAGCGCACCCTGATAAGCCTCGGGCAGCCCTGCCTGCAGCGACAAATGAGCCGTTTGCTCTGATCACTCTCCCGTTTTTAGCCCCCGGTCACTTTATTTTTTTTGCGAATTAATACAATGTCCCCCTTGGAACAGAGTTGGATAAACACGGGCTGACAAGGGAGTGCTGGCATGTATTACGGCTTTGATATCGGTGGCACCAAGATCGCTTTTGCGGTCTATGACGGTGCATTGAACCTCTGCCACGAGGAGCGCATGAGCACCCCGGGCAATGATTACGAGGGGCTGCAGCAGCTGATCCGCTCCCGGGTCGAGCAGGCGGATGCCCGCTTCGGCGCACGGGGCTCGGTCGGCATCGGTTTCCCCGGCGTCATCAATAGCCAGGATCACAGCATAGTGGCAGCCAATCTGCCCTCCATCAATGGTCGCCATCTGGGCGCCGATCTGGCCGAGCTGCTGGAGCGGCCGGTCAAGGTGGATAACGACGCCAACTGCTTCCTCTGGTCCGAAGTGCATCAAGGGGCAGCCGACGGCGCAGGCAGTGCGCTCGGCGTCACCATCGGCACCGGCATCGGCGGCGCTGTTTATCTGGCGGGCAAGCTTATTCAGGGGCGCAACTGGTTGGCTGGCGAGATTGGTCACTACCCCTTGCCCGCGACCATGCTGATGAAGTACCCCGAGTTGCCCCGTCCCCGTTGCGGCTGCGGCCGTCTGGTCTGTTTTGAAACCTATGCCTCCGGCACCGGTCTGGAGCGTCTCTATCACCATTTCCATGGCCAGCGCGCCACGGGTCACCAGATTGTGGGACGCTTCGAGGCCCATGAACCCCATGCGGTCGAGACGGTCGACTGCTGGCTGGAGATCATGGCCGCCGGGCTTGCCACCGCCATTTCGGTGATTGATCCCGAAGTGGTGGTGTTGGGGGGCGGCCTGAGCGGCCTGCCCGCCCTCTATGAACAGCTGCCGCTGCGTCTGCCCGGTCACTTGCTGCCCGGGGTCGCCCTGCCCGAGATCCGTCAGGCCCGCTTCGGCGGTGCCGGTGGTGTGCGCGGCGCAGCCTTGCTCAATCTATGAGATCAGATGTGGGGTCTGATCTCCCCGAAAAAGGAGTCCTCATGACCCGTCTTGAAATCTGTATCGACAACCTGGAATCCCTGTTTACTGCCCAGCAATCCGGGGCGGATCGCATCGAGCTCTGCTCTGCGCTGGGTCTGGGCGGCCTGACCCCCTCCTACGGTTTTATGCAGCAGGCAGCCCGCCACGCCACCGTGCCTGTTTATGCCATGATCCGCCCGCGCGCCGGGGATTTTTGCTTTAACGACGGCGAGTTCGAGATGATGCTGCAAGATATCGCGGCGGCCCGCTCTGCTGGTCTGCAAGGGGTAGTGGTCGGTTTGCTGGATGAGGAGGGGCGGGTGCCTGCCGCCAAACTCAAACAGCTGGTGGATGCAGCAGGACCGTTGGGGGTCACCTTCCATCGCGCCATCGACCTCTCCTCCGACTGGCGCCTCGATCTAGAGACCATAGTCGCTGCCGGTTGCGAGCGCATTTTAAGCTCGGGCCATGCGCCGACCGCGCTGGCTGGGCTGGAAACCCTGCAGGAGATGCAACAAGCGCTGGCGGGGCGTGCCAGCCTGATGCCGGGCGCCGGGGTCAATGCCGACAACGTGCGTACCATCATCGAGTTCACCGGAGTGAGCGAAGTGCATATGTCCGGCATGGGCTGGCGCGGTGGCATGGTACCCCATGGCGTCAATATGGGCACCTCGGACGATGGCCGGGTCAATATCACCGATGGCGCCAAGGTGGCCGCGGTCAGAGCCTTGCTGGATCGCGGTTAAGCAGATCGCCGCCGTTGGGCGGCGTTCATCCGCATCTTGTGTGAAGTTCCTCCCACTGACCGGGAAATCAGGGGCGCCCCCGGCAGCACCCCGGCCAAAAGTCTGATATTATCCCGCCTCTTTACTACATGGATCTGGAGCAACATCTCAATGTCCCAATACGACTCTATCGAACAGAAGGCCAGCTATGGCATCGGCCGCAACATGGGTGATCAGCTGGTGCAGCAAGCCTTCGCCGGTCTGGATATCCCGGCCCTGCAACAAGGTCTGGCAGATGCCCTGAATGGTCTGGAGTTCGCGGTCAGCCGTGACGATATCAATGATGCCTTCCAGGTGATCACTGCGCGTATGCAAGAAGAGCAGGAAGCCGCCGCCAAGGCCGCCGCTGCTGACGGCGAAGCCTTCCTGGCTGACAACGCCAAGCGCGCTGAAGTGAAGGTGACCGACTCCGGTCTGCAGTACGAAGTGCTGGTAGAAGGCAACGGTGCCGTTCCGGTAGCCGGTCAGTCCGTGCGTGTGCACTACCACGGTACCTTCACCCACGGTGGCGTATTCGACAGCTCCGTCGCTCGCGGCCAGCCGGCTGAATTCCCGGTGACCGGCGTGATTGCTGGCTGGGTTGAAGCGCTGCAGCTGATGCCGGTTGGTTCCAAGTGGAAGCTCTACATCCCCCACGATCTGGCCTACGGTGCCCGTGGCGCGGGCTCCATCCCGCCTTACTCTGCACTGGTATTTGAAGTCGAGCTGCTGGACATCCTGTGATCCTGCTGGCTTGATGCAAACGGCGACCCTCGGGTCGCCGTTTGTTTTTGGGTTATGTGATAGACAGTATTTGTCGCGGTCAGTAGCTTGGATAGCAGAAAAGGGCGGCTTTTTTGCGCTTTTTACTGGTTTTTTCAGAAACGGGAACAGGCATACTGCGACTCATTAGAGAGGATAAGGAGAACCCGATGAGCAATAAGATGAAGAATGTAGCGGGGCTTGCTCTGTTGCTGCTGAGCATTCCGGCCAGTGCCGATGCCATGCGTTGCAAGAATGCCCTGATCAGCGAGGGTGACAGTACCGCCGAGATGCTGCTCAAGTGCGGCGAGCCGATGTTGCGGGAAGATATTACCCGTAACGAGGAGAATCTGCACGGCACTGTGGTTGAGGTCAAATATGGCGAACGCTGGACCTACAACTTCGGCAAGAACGAGTTCATGCGCTTCGTGACGGTGCGCAATGGAAAGGTGACTGACATCGAAAACGGCCCGCGCGGCCAGTAGCCGGCGGGCAAAGCATGGATGCACAACAGACAGTAGGGCAAGACCCTTTGACTCACATGTCCGGCAATGGGTCGCGGTGACCAAGTTGTCTGACCGCCAGATTGATCTGGCGAGCCAGTCTTAGCCGCTGGCGGCAGGTCAGGCCATGGAGGCTGATCCTGCCCGCGTTGAATTCAAATGTCCCCAGCGACTCGATGGCAAAATAGCCTCGATGAAAGCTTTTGATGTAGCGAGCGATCTGCCGTGGGGATAACTGCTTGAATACCTTCATCACACGGTTCCCTGATTGTCTGGACAGGGCACACTATGGTGTCGGTCGATGACACTGATATGACGGTTTATCAAGATTTGCATGAATCCTTATTTTGCCAGTGAGTTCGGCAAATTGACGGCATCATCGAAAAAGTTGTGCCATGGCAAACCACCGCACCGATATACTGCGGGCTTGAATGGAACAAATAAAAGGGCCTGTGCGTGGAATGGGTTGATGTGGTGGACGAGGATAACCGGGTGATTGGCGTGGCCGAGCGAGCCGAGGTGCGGCGGGAGAATCTCTGCCATCGTGCCAGCTATATTCTGGTGCTCGACGACGCGGATCGGATCCTGGTGCAGCGACGCACCCTCAGCAAGGATTTCTGCCCCGGCATGCTGGATGCCTGCGCCGGTGGCGTGGTCACCACTGGTGAGGAGATGGAGCGCTCCGCCCGGCGCGAGCTGGCCGAAGAGCTGGGGATTATGAATGTTCCTCTGCAGGGCTTTGGCAGCTTTTATGCGGAAGGGGAGGGCTATCGGGTCTGGGGTGGCCTCTTCAGTTGCCGTTATCAGGGGCCGCTGCAGTTGCAGGCCGAAGAGGTGAGCGCGGTGCACTGGATGAGCCTGGCCGAGATTGTCGAGCGCGCCAGCGAATTTACCCCCGACTCCCTGCTTGCCATCGCCACCTGGCAGGCAAGGCGCTGACCAACTTCATATATTCTCTTCTCCAGAGACAAGACGGGCAGCCTGATGGCTGCCCGTCTGCCTTTGTGCATTTACTTGGTCTGCTACACCAGCTTGAGGCGTCGGTTGGTGCGCCCGCAAGCGCTCGGCTTGGCGAGCCAGTGCCCTTGCCAGTCGGTGGCGAGGCGCAGCAATGGATACTCCAGATCGAGTCGGGTCACCACCAGCTGGCCGGTCTCGTCGCCGCTCAAGGGATTGCCGCTGGCGGGATCGATGATTTCGACGATGCAGCTCTCGTTGACGATAAAGCCCTGACCGGGCTGACTCTCGTAGGCCACTACTCCCACATCCTGCCACACCAGACAGTTGAGGGCCGCAATGCCGTGAATGGCGCGCAGTGGCGCGGTTTCAGGATGGGTTGCTTCACACAATAAGGCGCGGCGCAGCGAGTCGCTCGGGATCTCCGCTGCCTCGGCCGCTTCCAGCAGGTCGAGCAGGGTCACCAGCGGGCCGACATAGCCGGTGGGTTGATAGCGCAGCAGTGCCTCCAGCTGGCGCTGGGTATCGTGGGGGCCGCAGGGTACCACGGGAGCCCCCAGCTGGCGGGCGCCGTTATCGAAGATAAAGGCGGTGGGGCCAGCATGATAGTCGTGGCCGTTGAGCATCACTTCCCCCGCCTTGAAACCGGCGGCAAACAGCGCCCGGGCGGCGCCCCACCAGTCAGCCCCGGCATATTCGGGGATGGCCAGCTGGCCCGGACAGGAGAAGACCCGTAGCGCCTGACTGGCCGGGCGGCCGGTGAGACCGGCAAAGGGGGGATGAGCCTGCTGGGCGGCAAAGAGCTCTTTGCTGTCGAGCAGTGGCAGGGTGGCCAGCTCTGCCAGATCCTCGAGGCGGCACTGGCGATAGGCGCTGGAGTAACCGGCGCAATATTGACTGACATGGGTAAGCTGATGATTGAGCTGGTCCAGTTGCTGCTGTTCGCGCATGGCGGGGGGACGAATTTCCAGACCATCGTAATAGTGTTGCATGGGGCCTCCTGGCGCCGTGAAACCAGCTCAAGAGTAGTCTGCCCAAGGGGAAAATGCCTGCCGCTATCCATGGTCAGGCTCAGAGCCGCTGTTAGGCGGCATCGTCACTCTGGGATAAACTGGCGACTTCCCATCACGACTCAGGACGAGAAATCATGATTGCTTTAGGACAACCCCTGCCTGCGGGCGAATTTACCTTTATCACCGCCGAGGGCAAGCAGCTGTGGGATAGCCAGACGCTGTTCGCCGGTAAAAAAGTAGTGCTGTTTGCGGTACCCGGCGCCTTTACTCCCACCTGCTCCAATGCCCATCTGCCCGGTTATGTGGTGCTGGCCGATCAGTTCATGGCCAAAGGGGTGGATGCCATCTGTTGCCTCTCGGTCAACGATGCTTTCGTGATGCGGGCCTGGCAGACGGCCCAGAATGCAGAGGCGATCACCATGCTGGCGGATGGCGACGGCAGCTGGACCCGGGCGCTGGGCCTTGCCAAGGATACCGGCGCCTTTGGCGGCATCCGTGCCCAGCGCTTTGCGTTGATCGCCAACGATGGTGTAGTCGAGCAGCTGTTTGTGGAGGCACCGGGCAAGTTCGAGGTCTCCGATGCCGCGAGCCTGCTGGCTGCACTGTGAAATGTTAATCACGGTTTGATTTCCCCTTGAAATGGGAGGTGGCACAGCTACACTGGCGCCACTTTCCCATGGTGCCTGCCCGTTTGGGCTGGCGCTTCGTTGCAGATAACAAGAGATGAAGATCCTATGACCCTGGCTTTTGTTGCCCTGATTGCCGGACTGGCGCTGCTGGTCTGGAGTGCAGACAAGTTTGTCGACGGTGCCGCCGCCACTGCCCGTTATGCGGGGATGCCGCCGCTGCTGATCGGCATGGTGATCATCGGTTTTGGTACCTCGGCCCCGGAGATGGTGGTCTCGGCGCTGGCGGCGTCCCAGGGCAATCCCGGGTTGGCGCTCGGCAACGCCTATGGCTCCAACATCACCAATATCGCGCTGATCCTGGGTCTGACGGCACTGATCAGCCCTATCGCGGTGGCCTCTCAGGTGGTGCGCAAGGAGATCCCGATCCTGCTCGGTATTACCCTGCTCTCTGGCGCCCTGCTGATTGATGGGCATCTGGGCCGGATGGATGCGGTCATTCTGGGGGCCGTCTTCGTTGCCCTGATGGGCTGGTCCATCTGGGCTGGCATGAATGGCAAGGGAGATGCGCTGGATACCGAGACCGCCGAGGATATCGAGAGCGAGGGGATGTCCCTCAAGAGCGCCATCTTCTGGCTGGTGGTCGGGCTGGTGCTGCTGATCGGCGCTTCCCGTCTGCTGGTCTGGGGGGCGGTGACCATCGCTCAGGCGCTCGGTATCAGCGATCTGGTGATTGGTCTCACCATAGTCGCGGTGGGAACCTCCCTGCCGGAGCTGGCTTCGTCTCTCATCGCCATTCGCAAGAACGAGCATGATCTGGCCCTTGGCAACGTGCTCGGCTCCAACCTGTTCAACACCCTGGCGGTGGTGGGGATCGCGGCGGGTATTCATCCGTTGGATGTGGCGCCGGAAGTGCTCTCCCGCGACTGGAGCATCATGATGGGGTTGACCCTGCTGCTGCTGGTGATGTGTCTGGGCCGCAAGGGGCAGGGCCGTATCAACCGGTTGGAGGGGGGCGTGCTGCTCACCTGCTTCGTCGCCTACACCGGCTGGCTGCTGACCAGTCAGTTCGTCTAGCCAGATCTGGCAAGATAAAACGAAAGAGGGGAAGCCTGGCTTCCCCTCTTTGCATTCGGGTGTCGGTCTTAAGCGACGGCCACCAGTTTCTGCCCCTTCTGACTGCTGTCCAGAATCAGGATGCTGGCCTTGGGGAAGAAGTTGAAGGTGGAGGCGGAGGCCCAGGTGTAGGCGCCCATCACCTTGCCAACCACCAACTCGCCGATAGCCAGATCCGGCAACATGATGCCATCGCGGATCACGTCCACGCTGTCGCAGGTGGGGCCTGAGAGTACCGAGTTATGCAGCTCGCCACTGGCATAAGGCGTGCTCACCGGATAGGTGACGTGGTCATAGAGCTGGCCGTTGTAGCTGCCGTAGAGGCCATCATCCAGGTAGTACCAGATCTTGTCGCCACGGTGGGCCTTGCCCATCACGCTGGATACCGAAGTCATGGCCGGCGCACTGATAAAGCGGCCCGGTTCGGCAATCTTCTGCACTGTAGCGGGCAGCTTGGCCAGCGCTTCGCGGATCGGGGCGCAGAAGCCGTCGATATCGAACTCGCCCCCCTCATAATCGACCGGGAAACCGCCGCCGATATCCAGCACCCAGGGCTTGAGCCCGAGCGCCCAGGCTTGCTCCATGATCTCGCGGCAGGCGTCGATGGCCTGCACATGGCGACGGGCATGAGGCACTTGCGAGCCGACGTGGAACGACAGCCCCATCACCTTGATCCCCTTGGCGTGGGCCAGTTGCAGCAGCGGCAGCGCCTGCTCCGGAGTGCAGCCGAACTTCTTGGAGAGATCGACCTTGGTCTCGGGGTTCGGGAAGCTGACCCGCAGCAGCAGTTTCACTTCGTCCTTGTAGGGAATGAACTTCTCCAGCTCCAGCGGGTTGTCGTAGACAAACACAGTGCAGCCGAACTCCAGCGCGTAACGGATATCGCTGTCGCGCTTGATGGGATGGGTATGAATGCAACGTCCCGGGCGAACCCCCTGACTGCGCACCAGATCCACTTCGCCATTGGTGGCCAGATCGAAACAGGCCCCCTCTTCCTTCAAGACAGAGACCACCGCCTCATGGGGCAGGGGTTTGAGTGCATAGTGCAATCGTACATCGGGCAGGGCGGCGGCCAGGGCCCGATACTGTTTGCGGACGGCTGCCTTGTCGAGCAGCAGCAGGGGGGAGCCGAATTGTTCAACCAGCTGACGGTAATCTTGTGCGACCACATCTTTTGCAACCAGGGCGTCGTTCATTCTCTTTTGAAAGTCCTTAGGGGGCGTGATATGCCCAAGCCATATGCGATTGAACCGGCGACGGCCGGGTCAGGCGAGCGGTCCGGTGGGACCAACCGAACACAGTGCATAAATTGATGGCAAAGTGCTTGGTTATGCAGCGGATTATCGGCTTATTGATTCTGTGTGCAAGCATTTTGATTGGATATGTCGGCAAGATTTTCTTGGCGAAACGAGAGGGATCACTGTTCTCTATCTGCCATTTTTCCCGTTTGGGCCACATTTGATCCGTGAGCGCCTAACTTGTTGATAGTTAACTAACATTTAACATTCTTGCCGCGTTTCTGGCGGTCACTAAAAAAATATAAATGGGGGCGGCCAAGTGCGAGACAGCTCACATTTTTTGGATTAACATGCCGACTTCCTAATCCAAACTAGTTCGGATGAAGGTAGCAGGAGAGTGATGGGCAACCATCCACCGAAGAAGTGAATCTTTCAGGTACCGGGCAACCGGTGTGGACTGCTACTGGACGATACTCTGGAGAGACCCGTTAAATCGGGCGCCGAAGGAGCAAGGCACCATGACTACCCGCAAGGGCAGGCTGGCGCCGGAAACTCTCAGGCAAAAGGACAGAGGGGATGGGATGGTTGTACCTGGGCTTGGCCCGCATCCGATCGCCTCTGGCCGATCGCGACACCTATGGGAAGATCATCCTTCTCCTCCTTAATTTCTGTTTCTTAAGGAGGATGCATGTCATCAATTCAATCGGCGTTAACCGCCATCGATAGCTTTATCTGGGGGCCGCCCCTGCTGATCCTGCTGGTCGGGACCGGTATCTATCTCACCCTGCGTCTGGGTCTGCTTCAGGTGGTGCGCTTGCCGCTCGCTCTGCGGCTGGTCTTTGGCCGCGATCAGGGGCAGGGCAAGCAGGGGGATGTCTCCAGCTTCGGCGCCCTCTGTACCGCCCTCTCTGCCACCATAGGTACCGGCAACATCGTCGGGGTGGCTACCGCCATCAAGCTCGGCGGCCCCGGTGCCCTGTTCTGGATGTGGATGGCGGCGCTGTTCGGCATGGCCACCAAGTACGCCGAGTGTCTGCTGGCGGTGAAATATCGCGAGCAGGATGCCAACGGCCAGATGGCTGGCGGCCCCATGTACTATCTGGAGAAGGGGCTCGGTTCCAAGCCGCTCGCCAAGCTGTTTGCCCTGTTTGGTATCGGTGTGGCCTTCTTCGGGATCGGTACCTTCCCGCAGGTCAATGCCATCTCCGACGCCATGAGCCTCTCCTTCTCGGTGCCCCGTGAAGCAACCGCCGTAGTGCTGACCCTGATCGTGGCGCTGGTGACCCTGGGAGGGATCAAGTCCATATCCAGCGTGTCGAGCAAGGTGGTGCCCTTCATGGCCATCTTCTACATCGTCGCCTGTCTGGGCGTGCTGGTGAACAACGCCAGCGCCCTGCCCGATGCCGTTATGCTGGTGATCGAGAGTGCCTTCACCGGCCATGCGGCGACCGGCGGCTTCGTCGGTGCCAGCATCATGCTGGCCATTCAGTCCGGGGTGGCGCGCGGGGTTTTCTCCAACGAGTCAGGTCTGGGCTCTGCACCCATCGCGGCGGCAGCGGCCAAGACCGATTCCTGCGTGGAGCAGGGGCTGGTCTCCATGACAGGTACCTTCATCGACACCATTATCATCTGCACCATGACCGGCCTGACCCTGGTGGTGACCGGCGTGTGGAGCGGCGATGCAAGCGGCGCGGCCATGACCAGTCTGGCCTTTGCCCAGGGGCTCGATGCTCATGTTGGCCAGTATCTGGTGAGCATTGGCCTGCTGTTCTTCGCCTTTACCACCATCCTTGGCTGGAACTACTACGGCGAGCGCTGCACCGAGTACCTGTTAGGGGTGAAGGCAATCAAGCCCTATCGTCTGGTCTATCTGGCGCTGGTAGCGAGCGGTGCTTTCCTCCATCTGGACATGATTTGGCTGCTGGCCGATATTGTTAACGGCCTGATGGCGGTGCCCAACCTCATCGGCCTGATTGGCCTGCGCCATGTGGTGATCGCCGAGACCCGCGCCTACTTTAGCCGGGATCTGGATAGCGAAGCCGAGCCGGAGCCGCAGACGGCCTGAACGCCACAGCCCGTTTCACGCTCCCCTTGAAAAGAACAAGCCACGACTCCGGTCGTGGCTTTTTTGTGCGCTGTGTCCCGTCCTGAATATGGTTTACACCTTTCCCCCCAATAAATGGAGAACCCGATGGGACAAGGTGTGAAACGGACACAGCGCGATTACTCGCTGACTTTTAAACTG
>NZ_JBGLRC010000026.1:0-58270 GCF_041402345.1 Aeromonas sp. S11(2024)
GCGCGAAGGGAGCGGAGTTCCCCCCGTTGTGTGAAGGCAAGACCACAAAAGTATGCGGTGCAAAAAGCCAATAAAAACAATGCCAGTCAGGCTTAACTGACTGGCATTAGCCTCTTGCGACTCCTTTTTAAACGTTTTTACGGCATTTTATGCTGCCCGAAGGGGAGCCTGGGGCATCAGATCCCCGAGAGTAGCCGGTACTCCTCCAGCACGTAGGTATCCGTCATTCCGCTGACATAATCGAGCAGCAGCCGCACCCGGTAATACCACTCCTGCTCGTTCTGGCAGGCAAAGCGCGGATCCGGAGTGGCGATCGCCAATCGATAGGCCTTGAGATGGCGGGCCGAGAGGCGGTGATAGAGGCGGCGCGCAAAGAAAAGCGCCTGACTCCCCTCCCCGGCCAGCAGGCGAGTAAACTGTGGCGCTGGCAGTGCCAATAGACAGGCATAACTGGTCAGCACCCCGCGCAGCGCCGCATACCCTTCCAGTTCGAGAGCCTCGACTTCGGAGCGCATAAAGACCAGCTCGCGGGCCACCAGCTTGAGGATATCGAGCACCCGCGCCGCCGGCTCCTGACCGTGCAGCAGCGCTTGCGGATAGGAGCCCTGCAAAATGGCCTGATGTTCGCTGACATAGCTCTGCGCCGCCAGCGCCACCAGATCCCGGGTCAGTTGCTGGCGAAAATGGGGAAAAAAGCCCCGACCACTGGCAAGCGCGTCATCCAGTAAGGTGCCCATGTAGTCACTCTGGTCAGCAGCTCGCAGCGCCGCCAGCAGTTCACCCTGAGTCAGGATCCGCCGATCTACCGCATCTTCCAGATCGGCGATGCAGTAGGAGATGTCATCGGCCGCCTCCATGATGTAAACCAGCGGATGACGGCAGCCGGGGGCCAATCCCAGGCTCTGACCGAGGGCGCGGTAGAGCGGCTGCTCACTGAAGAAGATGCCCCGCTTGCTGCTCCAGCCATGATGCTGACCATAGCTCACGCCGGGCTGGGGCTGCTGCGGGTATTTGCAGAGCGCCGCCAGTTGTCCGAGTGTCAGGTTGAGCTCGTGCAAGCTGTGCACCAGCCGCAGACTCTGGGCGTTGCCATCAAACAGTTGCAGATCCTGACGCAATTCAGCCCACTGGGCCGAAGGTGGCTGCGCCAGCGCCTGCTGATAGAGGGGATCAAGCATCTCGCCGAGCCACTGGCTCATCACCTGCTCGCCAAAGTGGCCAAACGGCGGGTTGCCCACGTCATGAAGCAGGCAGGACATCTCCACCAGATTGATAAAGGCCCCTTCGCAGACCGTTCCTGCTGGCAAGGCGGCCAGAATGCGGCGGCTGATCTGGCGACCGGTCTCCTGCACCTCCAGCGAGTGGGTGAGGCGGCTGCGCACCGAGGCCTTAACATCGAGCGGAAAGACCTGGGTCTTCTGCTGCAACCGGCGCACTGGTGCGGCCTGCACGATACGGGCGCGATCCTGCTCGGTCGCCTCCAGCAGATCCTCGTCTCCCCAAGGGTGGATGCGCGCAGGGGTAATCAAACGGCTATACATCTCGCAGCTCCTTGCCAACAACGTCCATCAGACTCAAGACAACCTCCAGCCTCAAGACAGCAACCAGCGCCGCAGACGGGCGATGTCGCCGGGATATTCCTGGCGCAGCGTCTCAATCCAGTCTTCCACGTTTTCCCACCAGGCGGGATGATCCGGGCTCTGGATCAGCTGGGCCGTCTGCTGCAGACGGCGCAGGCCGATGGAGCCTGCCGCCCCTTTTATCTTGTGGGCTTCTTCCACCACCCCAGCTTGATCCTTGGCAATCATGTTGGAGTCGAGCACTGCCATGTAGTCCGGCATCATCTTCTCGAACAACTCAACGCTGGAGAGCAGCACCGGCTTGCCCACGGTATCGGCGTAATCGGTGAGGAAGGGGATATCCAGCAGGGCATCCTGATTGCCCGCATCAGCCTGCTCGTCCGCTTCATCCTCGGCCAGATCGGCAAACAGGTGGCCAATCACCTCCCGCACCGCTTTGGAGCCAAGCGGCTTGTTAATCACATCCTGCATGCCGTGATCCCGGTAGTACTGGCGATCACCGGTGGAGTTGGCGGTGAGTGCCACCATGGGTGGCAGGCTGTCGCCATAACGCTCCAGCAGGGTTTTCGCCACATCGAAGCCGGTCATGTCCGGCAGCTGGATATCGAGCAAAATGAGGTCGAAATCATCCGGGTTGGCCATCGCCAACGCCTGGGTGCCGTCCCGTGCCACCTGCACCTGATGACCCAGCTTGCCCAGCAGGGCGCAGGCCACCGTCACGTTAAGGTCCACATCCTCCACCAGCAGGATATCGAGGGAGGGCATCTCCTCCTCCTGCTCTGGCAACACAGGCTCGGCGCAAGCCACTTCCAATTCGGCAGTGAAGCAGGAACCTTCGCCCGGATCGCTGTCCACATAGAGCTGGCCGCCCATCGCCTGTACCAGCTGACGGGAGACCGCGAGGCCAATGCCGGTGCCGGTGGCGTGCTTCTTGCCCTGCACCTGATAGTACATGGCGAAGATCTTCTCCTGCTGGGCGCGCGGGATGCCGATGCCGGTATCCTCCACCTCGAAGTGCAGAGCCAGCTTGCCCGGCTCATCGGCGGGATGGGATAGGCAACGCACGGTGACGCCCCCCTCATCGGTAAACTTGACCGCGTTGCCCACCAGATTCCACAGCACCTGACGCAGGCGGGTACCGTCAGCCATCACAAATTGCGGCATGTCGCCATCGCGATCGAAATGGAGATAGAGCCCCTTCTGCTCCGCCTGAATGCGCGACAGGGTCTCCAGCTCGTCGAGGAAGGCGGGCAGATCGATACGGGTCGGCGCAATTTCGAGACGACGGCGATCCAGTTTGTCCAAGTCGATGATGTCGTTGAAGATATTGCCAAGGGTCACCGCACTCAGGTGAATGGTCTTAAGCTGCTGTTGCTGCTTGGGATCGAGGGGAGTATCCATCAGCATCCGACTTAAGCCCACGATGCCGTTGAGCGGGGTGCGCAACTCGTGGCTGATGGTGGAGATGAAGGTGGTCTTGTCGCGGCTAGCCTTCTCCAGCTTGTCCTGGTACTGCTTGCGCTCGGTGATGTCGCGGCCAAAACCGAGCAGGCCGAGTCGCTTGCCGAAGCGGTCGAAGAAGGGCACCTTGCGCAGCTCGAAGTAGGCTTTACGGCCATCGGGATACTCCAGCCACTGCTCGTAGGTGAGCGGCTCGTTGCTGGCAAAGACCTGCTTGTCGGTCTCCACCACCTTGTTGGCAATCTCCTGCTTGTAGACATCGAACGGGGTCAAACCGATCAGCTCGGCCTCCACCTTGCCGGTCAGCTCCTCCATGGCGCGGTTGCAACCGGAAAACTGCTCATCCTCGTTGCGGTAGTAGACCAGATCGGGGGAGCAGTCGATAAAGGAGCGCAGCAGGGCGGTACGCTCCCCCAGATGGAGCTGGGCTTTCTCTCGCTGGAACACCTCGTTCTCGAGATCCTCGATGGCCTGCAGACGCAGGCTCTCGGCCCGGTTGGTCTCGGCAATCTGGGCGTTGAGGCGGCTGATGTTCTCCTGCAGTTGGGTATTGAGCTCCAGATCCCGCTCGCGCATATCTTGCAGCTTGCGCACCATCCTGCTCAGTCGCTGACGGGAATCCTCCAGCTGATCCACCACGATGGAGAGAAAATAGACCGCCCAGGGGGTCACCAGCAGGCCAAAGAAGACCGAGCGAACGAAGTCGATCACATCGATATTGCCGCGCAGGAACAGGGTCACCCCCATCTGGATGGCGACCGCCAGCACGATAATGCCCGCCGCCAGGAACATGCTGAAGCGCACCAGTCCCAGCTTGGTCATCAGATCGACATAATATTGCGCCCAGGATTTAATCTGTTTCATCTTATTGTTTTCCCCCGATATTCGCGGTACAGAATACCAGCACAACCGAGTGAACTCTTCTTAATCTCGCACAATTAATTAACGATTCGCCGAATGAAATGAGTGGGTTAGGATAATTGGCAATATTGAGTCAGTTGCCATTAAGGTTTTTTCTTTATACTCACCGGCCGAAAAAATTCACCACCATTTAATTTAGGAGTTATCCGATGCGCAATACCACCTTGCTGGGCCTGGGCCTGCTGGTCGCAAATAGTGCTTATGCTGATTTGGGTGAAATTCCCAAGGAGTCTGGCTGGTCCGGTTTCCTGCTTGGCGGGGTCAGTGTCATCAATTACGAATCGAATTTTTATAGCGGTGATGATGAAAACCGCCGCCTGAGCGGACTGGGCAGTGCCGAGAGCAGCTCCGCCGTTGCCCCGCTGCTCAACGCCGATATCCGCTACACCTTTGCCGATACCCGCACCCAGGTCTTCCTCGGTAACCTGATCCAGGATGCCATCCGTTTCGACTTCACCCAGCAGCTCGGTATCCGTCAGGAAATGAGCGACAAGGGCATCGTAGCTGGCTCCGTGGTCTTTAATGCCATGCCGACCGAGCAATGGAGCGATCCCTTCGCGGTGGGTGTCGACCGTCAGTCGACCGATATCAAGTCAAAAGGGGTTCGCTTCGCCTGGGACAGCATCTGGGGTAGCAACTTCAATGGTAGCCTGACCACCCGCAACATCGAGGTGGATGAGGAGCGCAGCGGCAGCCAGTACGGCGCCGATACAGCAGCCAAACTGGATCGCAACGGCAAGATCCACGCCCTCGACCTCTCCTACAAATGGCAGCTGGCGCCCGGTCAGATGCTGGAGCCAGCCTTTATCTACCGTCAAGCCGATCTGGATGGCCGCGCCCAGAGCTACAAAAGCAACGGCCTGCAGTTGACCTACGGCATGCGCGCTTCCCAGTGGTCTTTCGTCAGCAACGCCTATCTGGGCCAGACCAAATATGATGAGGCCAACCCGATCTTTGGCCAAAACGCCGACTCCGACGAGTTTGCCCTGACCGGTACCTTCTTCTGGCACCGCCTGTTCGGTATTGCGCCGCTCTCGGCAACCTTTACCGCTGGCTACGCCAAGTCCGATTCCGACATCAACTTCTACGATTCTGAATCCGTGATGTTCAACACCGGCCTGCTCTACAACTTCTAACAACTGTTGTTCGCACCGATACAACAAGGCCACCCGAAGGTGGCCTTGTTGCTATCCGGCATTTGCCTCAAATACCCAGAGAGTCGAGTAGATCGTCGTGATCGTTGGCGACCGGGGCCGCAGCCTGAACCGGCTTGGCGGCATCCTGCTTGGCCTGGGCGATCAGCGCATCGGGATCCAGCTCCTCGTGCTCCATCCCCTCATTGTGGATGCGGATGAACTCGGTTTTGTCCATCGCCAGCTCCAGATAGAAGATGTTGTTGCGGGCGGTGAAGAAGGTGACGCGGCGGGACTCCGGGCTGTCGAGATTGGTATCGACGCTCAGCATCACCTGCTTGTTAAGGGCCAGCATCTTCGGCTGGTTCTGGGTGATGTGGGTCTGCAGATCCCGGCCCACCTTGACGGTAAAGCTGCCGACGATCTGGTTCATCAGCTCGCCCATCACGTTGCTCACCTCGTCAGAGGTGTGGGAGATGGCGAGATCCTCTTTGGATAGTCCCATGCTCAGCATGTAGCTCTCGTACAGCTCCATGGCGGCGGCGGCGGAGAAGTTGATCACCACCAGACCGGAAAAACCGCCATCGAACAGCACGAAGCAACCGATATCCGGCTTGAGGCAGGTCTTGCTGATTCGCTGCACCATGCCGGAAAACCGCACCTGACTCATGGTCGCGGCACTCAAAACGTCCGTCACCGAGTTGCACAGGCTGAGCAGCACATCCTCTGTGGTCAATACGGCATCGTCATCGGATCTTGTCACTATCATGGGACCTTCCTGAACATCGAAAATGGGCTTATCTATACCATAACTCTAACAGATGGCGCGGCCCGGAGACTGAAATAGCGACACGCCTCTCAGTTGACTCCGTTATCAGCAGCCACAGGGGTGAAACAGCTCAGCTTGGCGAGCCGGGCACGCCATATATCGGCCTGCTGGGCCAAAACTTGTGGCTCATAAGGCACGACCGGATGAGCGCCCCAGATGGGGCCTGGCCAGGCGCGATCCGTCGCAAAGCGGGCTACATGGTGAAGGTGGAGTTGCGGCACCAGATTGCCCAGCGCTCCGATGTTGATCTTGTCCGGGCTGAGGGCCTGCTCCATCAGGGCGGCGACGGCGCAGGACTCCTGCATCAGCTGTTGCTGCTGCTCCGGCGCCAGATGGTGAATTTCCCGCAGGTTGGCTACTCGCGGTACCAGGATCAGCCAGGGATACTGGCTGTCTTTGGCCAGCAAGACCCGGCAGAGGGGCAGCTCCCCGAGCCACCGGGTATCTGCCTGCAGGCGTGAATGCAATTCAAACATGAAAACCTCGTTGAGTACGATGAACAGAGCGCCTGAAAAAGGAGTGTCCACGTTACTGCAACGGGCAGAAAACTTAAAGCTGTGGGACGGCCCAACCGATAAAGCGCTTGCGCAGGGCCGGGTCTGCCTGGAGGAACAACTGCTGCAACTGCCCTTCCAGCTCGCTGGCTGCCACAACGGGTTGCGCCCCACCGGAGAGCGTAGCCGTTGGTTGTGTAGTAACAGCGACGGCCGTCAGCGCTGCCTTGCCGCCGCTGCGGTTGTATTCAGCCAGTTTGCCGTTCCAATCCACCCCAAGCAGCATGCCGCTGGTCACCAGCACATCCTGCTGGATGGCAAGCGCGCGACCATTCTCCTGCAGCGCTACCACAGGAGCCTTGGCGTAGGCCTGCATCCCCCGCTCGTCTCCCGGTACGCTGGCAGTCAGCTGCAAATGCTGATTACTGCCCTGATAGCGCACCACCTGCGGCTCGGAGCGTACCTGCCGATCATTCTCGCTGCTGCTGCGAGTGGGGATCACCCCCTCGAAGCGCACCAGCAGTTGCTGCTCGCCATCAGCCAGGGTGGCATGCTGCTCATCCAGCAAGGTGCCGTTGCTCACCGCGAGAATGCGGAAATTCTCCGGAACCTTCACGTCCACCATGGCCTGCACACTGCCAGCCCCCAAGACTGCACAGAGCAGCACAAAACCGGTCAACCCTCTATTAATCTTCATTCCCGCTGATCTTCCTGATGCTGATGATGGGCGCAGGGTAGCAGCCGAAGATGACAGAAAAATAACGTCGCTCAGAGCAGGTAGTGGGGTCGCTCGGCAAACCACTGGGCAAGCACCTGCTTGAACAGCCGGATCTTGCGTGGCACCCGCCGCTGCTGGGCATGCAGCACATGAAGCTGATGCAGCCCGCTCTGCCACTCATCTAGCACGGTCACCAACTCCCCTGCCGTCAGCAGCGATTCCACCAGCATCAGCGGGCACTTGGCATAGCCCATACCGGCACGCGCCAATTGCAACACGGTACTGTAATGGTTGGCCCGCACCTTGCCCTGCACCAGAATGTGGGCCTCTTCCCCCTCACGGATAAAGTGCCACTGCTCCCAGGCCGGATTGTGCCCCTGCAACAGGCAGCTGCGCCCGCTCAGCTCATAGGGAGTGGCTGGACGCCCCTCTCTCGCTACAAGTGCGGGGCTGGCCACCACTACATCCTTAAGTCGGCCAAGAGGAAGTGCGACCAGATTGTCCGGCACCTCGTTCATGGCGCGCAGGGCGATGTCGTTCTCCCCCTGACTCATGTCGACCATCTGGTTGGTGAAGTTGAGTTCCACCTCCACTCCCGGGCAGAGCGCGGCAAAGCTGGTCAGCAGTTCGCTCACCATGCGGTCGCCGGTGCTGACCGGGCAGGTAAAGCGCAGTCGTCCGCAATCCTCTTCGGTCAGCGCCTGAATATCCTGCTCCGCTTGCCGCGCCAGCGCGAAGATCTCCCCCGCCTGCTGGTAGAGGGTTTTGCCCGCCTCGGTCAGGCTGAGGCGGCGGGTGGTGCGCTGCAACAGTTGCGCATTGAGGGAAGTCTCCAGCGCGCTGACGTGGCGGCTCAGCATCCCCTTGCTGACCCCCAGCGTATCGGCAGCAGCCGAGAAACTGCCGCGCAGCACCACTTCGTAAAAGCTGGCCAGATGGGCGATATCCATCATTAGCTCCAATATGGAAACAATGGGTTTATTTTACGCGCTTTTTCGCATTTTCTGTTGCGCTAGAATCGATACATCCCAACCAGGAGTGATGCAGATGAAAATTGTGATTGTGGGTGCCTCCGGCACCGTCGGCTCCGCGGTCAGTGAACTGCTTGCCAAAGATCATCAGGTGATCCGGGTCGGCCACAGCCGTGGCGATGCCACGGTCGACATGCGCGATCCCGCCTCCATCAAGGCGCTGTTTGCCCAAGTGGGCCAGTTTGATGCACTGGTTGTCGCCAGCGGCAGCGTGGCCTTCAACGGCCTGACCGAGATGACCGACGAGCAATGGCAGGTGGGACTGGAGAGCAAGCTGATGGGCCAGATCAACTTGACCTGCGCCGCCATCCCCTATCTGACTGACAAGGGTTCCATCACTTTGATCAGCGGTATTCTGAGCGAGGAGCCGATCAACTGGGGGGTGAGCGCCAGCACCGTCAACGGCGCCATCGATCACTTTGTGAAAGCGGCCGCCTGCGAGCTGCCAAGGGGCATTCGCATCAACGTGGTGAGCCCCACCGTGCTGGCGGAGTCGATGGACAAATACGCCGACTTCTTCCCGGGGTTCGTGCCGGTACCAGCCGCCAAGGTGGCGCAGGCTTACAAGAAGTCGGTGTTGGGCATTCAGACCGGTCAGGTGTTCAGAGTGAACGGCTGAGCGCCGCTCGCTTGCCGCCAGACCAGCAATAAAAACGGGCCCCGCTGAGGGGCCCGTCTGTTTATTTGCCTCTATCTTTCGCCACCGGCAAACGTTTGTTTCTAGGCGACAAAAAAAGAGAGCACCCTTAGTCGATCAGACCGTACTGATCGCGCAGCACCTCGATGATCTCCTGCTTGGGATTGGCAGAACGCGCCAGCTTGTGGCCGATGATCTTCTCGGCGATCCCGACGTAGGTGTTGGAGATATCCATCATCACTTCGGTCGGCAGCTTGTTGTCGCGGGCCAGGGCAAAACGTTCCGGCATACGGTTCTTGTTGAGCAGGATGTCCGGATCCGGGAAGTGGTTGAGCAGCCACTGACGGAAACCCTCTTTGGACTTCTCGACAATCTGACCGTCGCGCAGGGCCGCGCCATCCCAGATACGGGAGCTGTCGGGGGTGCCCACTTCGTCCATGTAGATCAGCTTCTCGTTGCCGGCGGCATCGTGGACGTAACCAAACTCGAACTTGGTATCGACGAAGATCTGATCCAGCCCGGCCAGCGCGTCGCTGATGACGTTGAAGCCCTCTTTGAGCAGCACTTCGTAGCGGTCGATGTCGGCCGGTTTGCTGAAGTTGAAGCCTTTATAGTGGCGCTCGATATCGGCACGGGAGACGTTGACGTCATCGGCTTCCGGCACGCCATCCAGCCCTTTCAGCACGCCCTTGGTAGACGGGGTGATGAGGATTTCCGGCAGCTTTTGATCCTTTTTCAGCCCTTCCGGCAGGGTGATGCCGCAGAACTCGCGCTCGCCATCCTTGTAGGCACGCCACATGGAGCCGGTGATGTACTGGCGGGCAATCGCCTCGATCATCACCGGACGGGCTTTTTGCACGATCCAGACGAAGGGGTGCGGAATATCCAGAATGTGGCTGTCGGCCAGTCCCTTCTCCTTGAACAGCTTGAACCAGTGGCTGGAGATGGCATTGAGCGCAGCCCCTTTGCCCGGTACGCCGTTCAGGCCATCCACACCTTGCCAGATGCAATCGAAGGCCGAGATGCGATCGCTGATCACCATGAGGGCGAGGGGCGCATCGGCCGGCACATCATAGCCTTTCTCTTTTATGAGCCGGGCACTGTCTTCGGGGGTCAACCAGTAGACGCTGCGCACTTTGCCGGAATGGACAGGTTTATCGGTACGGATCGGCAAATCGTCATTCACCGCCAATACTTGATCTGCAAGACTCATGGCTAATAACACTTCCTGTTTGTGGGGGGTAAACATCGCGAGTTCCTCACCTGCACGCTCTTTTTGCAACGGGCTGGCAAGGGGGCTCGCATCATCGAAAACCGCTCGGAATCCCCGCGTTTTCAGGGGGATTTTGATAACAAAACAGGGGCACAAGGCCCCTGTATTTATTCTGCTTTTGCTGCTGCCTGATCGGCCAGCCCCTTGGCGAACGCCTCGGACAGGCTGATATACATCTGGGAGATAACCCCGGACGATACCGGCTTCTTGTCCTTGTCGAACAGGGTAATGGAGGTCTTGCCTCCCGCCATTTCGCCAAGCTGGAAGCGGTATTTCTCCTCCTCCAGTTTGAACGGCTCGCTCCCTTTCGCCTTCCAGAACTCGGCACCCGGCTCTTCGTACTCGACGTCGATCCAGCCCAGAGATTGCTGGGTATCCTTGATGGTGAAACCGTAAGCGGGCAGTACCTGGTTGAGGCGACGCCACACCTGATCAAAGGAGCCTTCGGCAATCCAGGCGCTCAGCTCGTTGTTGTCCAGACCCAGTTGCAGACCCATGCCATCGTTGGACTTGTGCTGCTCGCGGGCTTTCAGCTGGCTGTCGTAATAGAGCGAGAACTGGTTCAGCACTCGCGCAGCATAGCGCTGGGCATCAGCAGGGGTCAGCTTGTTGCTGGTCTCGCCGTCGATGGTCTCTTCGTGATCCAGTACCCGGACCGACATGTTGACGGCGTGGCGCTGGGCGTCGTTGCGTACGGTGAACTGGTAACGCTGACGGATTTTGAAGTCTTCGTCATCTTCACCCCAGCCATCGAGGGCGACTGTGTTGTCAAACCAGCCGGTCTGCAATACGCCATCCTGCTGATCCAGCTTCTCGGTGGTGACCTTGTATTTGGCCAGGAAGTTCATCAGGAACGACCAGGTATCGCGCTCCACGCTCTGGCTGGTGCTCAGGGCATAGAAGGCAACGGTCGGTTCGGTTGCGCTCTGCACCACCTGACTGCCCGGTACCACTGTCAGCAATTGAGCGGGTGGGCGCACATCGACCTGGGCGCCGAGGGCACCTTCACGGCTGCTCTCGGGAAGCGGCGGGATGTCGTACTGGCTGTTGAAGGTGGGGGCACTCAATCCTGCGGGGATCAAGAACGCGCGGCCCTCGAGGCGGGCATCTTCATAACCGAAGTCGCGGTTGGCCATTTTGCGATCCTGGGGGGTGCTGCAACCGGCCAATACGGCCACAGTCGCAACGCTCAGCACCAGACGGGCTCTATTTCCCTTTCCATTAGATTTAAACACTCGCCATCAACTCCGCTGTGGTCAGTGCTCGCGCCATCAGCTGTTCGCCCTCGGGGGTGAGGTCAACCAGCGGCAGGCGCAAGGTGGCTGTTGCAATCAACCCCAGTTGGGCACAGGCCCATTTCACCGGGGTGGGGCTCGGTTCGCAGAACAGAGTCTTGTGCAACGGCATCAAGAGATTGTTGATGTCATGCGCCTGCCCGGCATCACCGGCCAGCGCAGCACGACACATGTCGGCCATCTGGGCCGCTGCAATATTGGTGGTGACCGAAATCACGCCATCGCCACCTTGCAGCATAAAATCACAACCAGTGGCATCGTCGCCACTGTAGAGAGCAAACTCCGGCCCGCACAGCTCGCGCAGCAGCGGAGTGCGGCTCAAATCGCCGGTTGCCTCTTTCAAACCGATAATGCCGGGAACCTTGGCCAGACGGGCCACCGTCTCCGGTTTGAGATCGCAACAGGTGCGACCGGGCACATTATAAAGAATTTGGGGCAGACCACTAGCCTCGGCGATCGCACAATAGTGGCGATAGAGACCTTCCTGAGTGGGCTTGTTGTAGTAAGGAGTCACCGAGAGACCCGCCACCACGCCGGTTTTGGCCAGTCGCTTTGCCAATTCAATGGCATGGGCAGTATTGTTGGAGCCGCAACCGGCGATGACGGGAATGCGTCCGGCGGCATACTCAACGGTCTTTTCAACGACGGCGATATGCTCCTGCTCGCTCAGGGTCACCGATTCCCCTGTGGTACCCACCGCAACAATGGCGCAGGTCCCGGCGCTGACATGATAGTCAACCAGCTTGGCCAGACTGGCCCAATCGACTTCACCTGAAGCCAGCATGGGGGTAACGAGCGCAACAATACTACCGCGTAACATGGACTTTTCTCCCGATTTTCAGGGGCGTAATGGTAAAGCTGACCCCTTTGAAAAACAAGGGAGAGAGGGGGCAAGCCGTGATACCATCCGGAACAAAAAGCAATGGACGAAAGTCGGCAGCGTCCCTCAGGGAGTGGTCATCAGGGCCGGAGGGTTGGCTTGCCAGCGCGGCTTTCGCAACGAAATAACGGACGAGAGAAGATTTATGACTCACTACCTGGTCGTAACGGCCATCGGCACGGACAGGCCTGGCATCGTCAATGAAGTGACCCGCCACGTCAGTGGCTGTGGTTGCAACATTGTAGACAGCCGCCTTGGCATCTTCGGCAATGAATTTACCTTTATCATGCTGCTCTCGGGCGACTGGAACAGCATGATGCAACTCGAAATCAGCCTGCCCCTGCGTAGCCAGGAGTGGGATCTCATCACCATGATGAAACGCACCGAGCGCCACCAGTCCCTGCAGTATGACGTCCGCGCCAGTGCCGACCTGTTGATCCGCGACGAGCCCGGCATCGTAAGCCAGTGCACCCAGTTCTTCAGCGAACATGGCTGGAACATTCAGGCGATGCAATCCATGACCCTGGAGCAGCAGCCGTTCAACCTGCTGAAGATCAGTTTTCAGCTCAATCTGGCCAGAGAGGGTGAAGTGGAAGGTTCGCAAACCGCCTTCGCCGAATTCTGTCGTCAACTGGGTGCCGAATCGTTCGAGTTTATCGTCAATCGCAAACACGCCTGAGGGCGTTTTACCCGAGGAGACCCCATGCAACCACTACAAGCTGGCAGCCCCGCCCCCGATTTCTCCCTGCCCGACCAGAATGGCAATCAGGTCAGCCTTGCTGGCCTGCGCGGCAAAAAAGTACTGGTCTACTTCTATCCCAAGGCAATGACTCCCGGCTGCACCACCCAGGCCTGCAGCCTGCGCGATGTGAACGCCGAGTTGGCCGCCCTCAATGTGGTGGTGCTTGGCATCAGCCCGGATCCGGCCAAACGGCTGAAAAAGTTCGAAGAGCGGGACCAGCTCAACTTCACCCTGCTGGCCGATGAAGACCACGCCGTCGCCGATGCCTTTGGCGTCTGGGGCCCGAAGAAGTTCATGGGCAAGGAGTATGACGGCATTCACCGCCAGAGCTTCCTGATCGACGAAGAGGGCAAGATTGCCCACCACTTCGACAAGTTCAAAACCAGCGATCACCATCAGGTGGTACTGGATTTCCTCAAGGGATAATCCTCCCCTACGTCATTAAAAGGCCTGCCATGCAGGCCTTTTTTGTCTGGTCAGCCGCCCCTTGCCAGCGGATTTTTCTCACCAACTCCCCCGCCCAGATCAAAAAATTCATTTTATATATGGGTTAACGTGACCCCAGAATCATCTTCCAGCGAGATATCCCATGAACATGAGCAACACTGAGCGTTTGATCCTGAGCAACCAGTACGAAATTCTGGCGAAACTCAACCCGGAGAATGCGGACGTCTACCAGCGCGCCAGCACCATCATCGAGCGCGGCTACTGCCTGCAGATCCTCGAGCTGGAGAAGAGCTTCGGCCATCTGGATCTGGCTACCTGCCAGGAGGTAATCGACACCCTGGAGCTGCACCACGCACTGGCCATCTCATGGGGCAATCTGGATGCGGCCGATCAGGGCGAGATCAACGCCAGCCGGCTGGAGTTCAACGGCTACAGCCGCAGCCAGGAGCGTGAGCTGGCCGACTACGTCTGTTTCTTGCTGGAAGTGGACAAGCGCTTCCCCGAGCTCAAGTGCCCGTGCGACGAGCTCTCCAGCGACATCGCCATGCGCGACAAGTACCAGCGGATGCTGCAGGTGTGGCGCCAATGCCCGCGCCAATACAAGCTCTCCATTCAGGAGATCCGCAAAGTACTGGCGGCCTAAACCGCAACCACAACAAAAAAGGCGCCACTGGCGCCTTTTTGCATCTGAATCGGGTTATTCGTAGAGAAAGGATTTATCGAGCTGCTGGAAGGCGGCTTTGAGGGTATCGGCCAGCTCTTCATAGCGGGGCTGGGAAACCAGCTGACGGCGGCCTCCCTGCTCGTTCATCTTGCCGTTGATCTCCCGATACCAGCTCGCCAGCGACGGGGGTAAACGGGTGTCGGCACGCTGGCCGAGCCAGTAGTAGCCCTGCAGCGGCAAGCTGAGCAGAAACAGCACCGAGGTGATGACGGAGGGCCAGTAGTGCAGCTCGCCAAACTGGAACTGCAGCATCACGCTCAACACCGCCAGCGCGGGGATCACCTTGAGGGCGAACTCGGTCGCCTTTATCACCCGATTTTCAGGAAACATCGAATTGAGCTCGGGACGGCGCGGCCAAAGCGTCATATAATGGCGGCCTTGCTGTAACTTAGTTCCAAAAATGTTCATGCTCATACTACCTCCGAGCGCTTTTTGAACGTACTAACGGCAAAACCTCGACAAAATTTGATGCAAAGTAACAAAGGTTGAGGATGACTTTGTTATTTTTCAACAATCGGGTTATCCTTTGTACGCCCATTTTTGCGTCAAAAGCTTCTTGCTATTGACCTGTCAGGGACGTCTGGATTTCGGGTCTTGTATCACTATACAAGGGGCAAGCAACAGATTGCCAACCCTCATAAGGATAAGTTGAAAGTTTTTGGCCGCACCGCGTCCAACGCATCCGCCTACACAACCCAATCTGCGATAGGATTTATTCATGAGTAAGCTGGTTCTTGTTCTTAACTGTGGCAGCTCTTCCCTGAAGTTTGCCGTCATTGACGCAACCACCGGTGATGACCTGCTGTCCGGCCTGGCCGAGTGCTTCAACCTCGACGACGCCCGCATCAAGTGGAAACTGAATGGCGAGAAAGGCAGTGCCGATCTGGGCGCGGGTGCCGCTCACCAGGAAGCGCTGGACTTCATCGTCAACAAGATCCTGCCGCTCAATCCGGAACTGTCCAAGAACCTGATCGCCATCGGTCACCGTGTTGTTCACGGTGGCGAGCGCTTCACCTCTTCCGTTGTCATCTGCGAAGACGTGATCGCCGGCATCGAAGCCGCCGTTCCGTACGCACCGCTGCACAACCCGGCTCACCTGATCGGTATCCGTGAAGCTCGCCGCGTATTCCCGGCGCTGGCAGACAAGAACGTGGCCGTATTCGATACCGCGTTCCACCAGACCATGCCGGAAGAAGCCTTCCTGTACGCTCTGCCGTACAAACTCTACAAAGAGAACGGCATCCGTCGCTACGGCGCTCACGGCACCAGCCACTACTACATCAGCCTGGAAGCTGCCAAGCAGCTGAACAAGCCGGTTGAAGAGCTGAACATCATCAACTGCCACTTGGGCAACGGCGGTTCCGTCTGCGCTATCAAGAACGGCAAATCTGTTGATACCTCCATGGGTCTGACCCCGCTGGAAGGTCTGGTGATGGGTACCCGCTCCGGCGATCTGGACCCGGCCATCATCTTCTTCCTGCACGACAAGCTGGGCATGAGCGTTGCTGATATCAACACCATGCTGACCAAAGAGTCCGGCCTGCAGGGTCTGACCGAAGTAACCTCCGACTGCCGTTTTGTTGAAGACAACTACGACAGCAAAGAAGAAGCCAAGCGTGCTATGGACGTTTACTGCTATCGCCTGGCCAAGTACATCGGCGCCTACGCTGCCGCCATGGACGGTCGTCTGGACGCCGTTGTTTTCACCGGTGGTATCGGTGAAAACTCTGCCCCGATCCGTGAAATCACCCTGAACAAGCTGGGTCTGCTGGGCTTTGACGTTGATCACGACGCCAACCTGAAGGCTCGTTTCGGCAAGGGTGGCGAGATCACCAAGGCTGGTTCTACCAAGGCTCTGGTTATCCCGACCAACGAAGAGTGGGTTATCGCCCACGACGCGCTGGAACTGGTCGGCGCTTAATTGACGCAGTAACTCGAGGCCGCCCACCAGGGCGGCCTTTTCCTGATCCCAAAAAATGAACAAGGGGTATAAAGTGGCACGCACTATTATGCTTATCCCGGTCGGCACTGGTGTCGGCGTAACTTCCGTGAGTCTGGGCGTTGTTCGCGCCATGGAGCGTCACGGTGTCAATGTCAGCTTCTTCAAACCGGTTGCCCAGCCGCGTCCGGGTGAAACCGGTGCCGAGCGCTCAACCGCCGTTATCCGCGCTGCTGCCAACATCAACCCACCCGAGCCGTTCACCCTCTCCTACGCCGAGAACATGATCAGCTCCAGCAACACCGACATCCTGCTGGAAGAGATCGTTGCCCGCTTCGAAGAGCACGTGAAATCCAGTGGTGCCGAAGTGCTGGTTGTCGAAGGTATGGTGCCGACCGACAAGCAGCCCTTTGCCAACAAGCTGAACTACGACGTTGCCAAGGCGCTGGATGCCGACATGGTATTCGTGACCCACCCGGGCCATGACTCCAGCCAGAAGCTGAAAGAGCGCATCGAACTGGCCTGCTCCAACTTCGGTGGTGTCAACAACCCCCGCATCGTTGGTTGCGTGATCAACAAGGTTGGCGCGCCGGTTGACGAGCATGGCGTAACCCGCCCTGACCTGACCGAGATGTTCGAAGCCCATCACCACGCTTCCGACGCCGCCCACAACCTGGAAGTGCTGCAAGTGTTTGGCAAGAGCCCGCTGCGCATCCTGGGTTGCATCCCCTGGAACACCCAGCTGATCGCCCCGCGCGCCAAGGATCTCGCCAAGCATCTGGCCGCCAAGATCCTGCACAAAGGCGAGCTGGATAGCCGTCGCCTGCAGACCGTGACCTTCTGCGCCCGCTCCATCCACAACATGGTCGAGCACTTCCGTCCGGGCAGCCTGCTGGTCACCTCCGGCGACCGCTCTGACGTCATCGTCTCCGCCTGCCTCTCCGCCATGAACGGCGTCAAGCTGGGCGCCCTGCTGCTGACCGGCAACTATCATCCGGAGCCGCAGGTAATGGCGCTGTGCCAACAGGCCATGGCCACCGGCCTGCCGATCATGATGACCGGTACCAACACCTGGCAGACCGCCGTCAGCCTGCAGAACTTCAACGTCGATATTCCGGAAGATGACCGCGAGCGTATCGAGCTGGTACAGGACTACGTCGCTGGCCACATCGACAAGCACTGGATCGAGTCACTGACTGTCAGCTCTACCCGTTCCCGTCGTCTGAGCCCGCCGGCATTCCGTTATCAGCTGACCGAGCTGGCCCGTCAGGCCAACAAGCGTGTCGTGCTGCCGGAAGGCGACGAGCCGCGCACCATCAAGGCTGCCGCCATCTGTGCCGAGCGTGGCATTGCCCGTCCGGTGCTGCTGGGTAACCCGGAAGAGATCCGTCGCGTTGCCGAGCAGCAGGGTGTAGTTCTGACCGATCGCGTCGAGATCATCGATCCGGCCGTTGTGCGCGAGCGCTATGTGCCGCGTCTGGTCGAGCTGCGCAAGAACAAGGGCATGACCGAAGTGGTTGCCCGCGAGCAGCTGGAAGACAACGTGGTACTGGGTACCATGATGCTGGAGCGCAATGAAGTTGACGGCCTGGTATCCGGCGCGGTGCACACCACTGCCAACACCATCCGTCCGCCGATGCAGATCATCAAGACAGCTCCGGGCTCTTCCCTGATCTCCTCCATCTTCTTCATGCTGCTGCCTGACCAGGTGCTGGTCTACGGTGACTGCGCGATCAACCCGGATCCGACTGCCGAGCAGCTGGCCGAGATCGCCATCCAGTCCGCCGACTCCGCTGCCGCTTTCGGCATCGAGCCGCGCGTCGCCATGATCTCCTACTCTACCGGCACCTCTGGCGCTGGTGCCGATGTAGAGAAAGTGCGTGAAGCGACCGAGCTGGCCAAAGCCAAGCGCCCCGACCTCATCATCGACGGCCCGCTGCAGTACGACGCGGCCATCATGGAGAACGTGGCCAAGTCCAAGGCACCGAACTCACCGGTTGCCGGTAAAGCTACCGTGTTCGTCTTCCCTGACCTGAATACCGGTAACACCACTTACAAAGCGGTGCAGCGTTCCGCTGACCTGGTCTCCATCGGCCCCATGCTGCAAGGCATGCGCAAGCCGGTCAACGACCTCTCCCGTGGCGCCCTGGTTGACGACATCGTCTACACCATCGCCCTGACCGGTATCCAGGCTGCCCAAGCTGACGAACAAGCCTAATCAGTGCCTGTCTGAAAAAACCGATCACAAAGGCTGCTCACCCCAAGTGAGCAGCCTTTTTTCTTGGTTCTCTTTTGAAGACCAGTGAAACATGCCACCAGCGCAGTGTTGCGTAGAATAATGCCATGCGGTGCGCCAGCAACAGCTTTAGCGGAACCTCTCGGGAAAGCGTGCCCGCCACCTTAAAGATTCATCTAAAATAGATTAAAGATCATACGGTTGGATATATGAGAGCATTCATAGCTAAGCGCTTATAGCAAATATTTCGCCATCGGCATGAGGATTTAACCTGTTAGAAATAGCAGTGAAAAAGACCCGTTCGATACGCTATTCATCAATGTGCCACTCGGCAATATCCACATCATGGAGGAATGGAAATGCTGATGAAGAAGCTCTCTGCAGTCATGCTGCTGGCCTGCTTGCCCCTGTTCAGCCAACCTGTGCTGGCCGCAGATAAGGCAGCACCCAAGCAAACAACCACAGCCGAGGTCGCCAAGGAAGCCGGCAAGCTGAATATCAATACGGCCACCATTGCCGAACTCACCAGCCTGAAAGGGATTGGCGACAAGAAGGCACAAGCCATCGTCGACTATCGGGAAAAACAGGGAAAGTTCACCTCAGTCGATCAGCTGGCAGATGTCAATGGCATTGGCCCGGCCACGCTGGAAGCCAACCGTGACATGATCATCGTCAAATAACGTCCGAGCTCTGCATATACGAATGGGGCAGCCTGTGGCTGCCCCATTTTTCTTGGAGTATCATGGCCGCACTTTAATCCCGCTGGATAGTTTTCCATGAAAAAGACTCCTCTGACAGTTCGCAAGGCCGTGCTCCCGGTAGCCGGTCTGGGTACCCGTATGCTGCCAGCCACCAAGGCCATCCCGAAAGAGATGTTGCCGGTGGTCGACAAACCGCTGATCCAGTACGTAGTGCGCGAAGCCATCGCCGCCGGTATCAAGGAGATCGTGCTGGTCACCCACTCGAGCAAAAACTCCATCGAAAACCACTTCGACAAGAGTTTCGAGCTGGAAGCGACCCTCGAAAAGCGAGTCAAGCGTCAGCTGCTGGAAGAGGTGCAACAGATCTGCCCGAAAGACGTCACTATCATGCACGTCCGTCAGGGTGAGGCCAAAGGTCTGGGCCACGCTGTGTTGTGCGCCCGCCCGCTGATCGGTGACAACCCCTTCGCCGTGCTGCTGCCGGATGTACTGATTGATGAAGTGGCCAGCGACCCGAAAAAAGACAACCTGGCCGAGATGGTACACATGTTCGAAGAGAACCAGATCAGCCAGATCATGGTGGAAGCGGTTCCCGAGAGCGAAGTGGACAAGTACGGCATCGCCGACATCAAGGGCGAGGCCCTGAGCGAGGGGATGTCCCTGCCGATGCAGGCCATTGTCGAGAAGCCGCCCCGTGACGAAGCCCCCTCCAATCTGGCGGTGGTGGGTCGTTACGTCCTCTCCTCCAATATCTGGCCGCTGCTGGAGAAGACCCCGGCCGGTGCCGGTGACGAGATCCAGCTGACTGACGCCATCGCCATGCTGATGGAACAGGAGCAGGTCAACGCCTACTTCATGAAGGGCAAGAGCCACGATTGCGGCAGCAAGCTCGGTTACATGAAAGCCAATGTGGAATATGGTGTGCGCCATCACGAGCTGAATGGTGAATTCATCGGCTGGCTGAAGCAGTTCGTCAAGCAGTTGTAATCGCTGATAAATCTGTTTTTTATAGACGTATTTAAGGGGCATCAAATGATGCCCCTTTTTCATTTTTGCAACAAAAAATCAATCAAGAGTAAATAAACTCTCAGCAAATCATAATGTTGTAATTTATTCACACATGCTCTATAAGGATTGAGGCGTGTTTCTCGCCCTTGCATAAAAAACTCAAAAAAATATAAGACACAGGTGGAAGTTCCAATGAATAACCCGTCAAAAGGGACCTTTTTAGGTCACCCTAAAGGGCTTTTTTTGCTCTTTAGTACCGAACTGTGGGAGAGATTCTCCTATTACGGCATGCGTGCCGTGCTGGTGCTCTATTTGACCGACCTGACTGCCAACGGCGGTCTGGGCTGGAGTCAGGCAGATGCCCTCAAACTCTACGGTATCTATACCGGTCTGGTTTATATCACTCCGCTGATCGGCGGCTGGCTGGCTGACACCTTCCTGGGTCAACGTCGCGCCATCCTAATCGGTGCCGTGCTGATGGCCGCAGGTCAGTTCACTCTGGCACTACCCCACGCCATGTTCCCGGATATGGTCAACACCATGTTCTACGCGGGCCTCGCGCTGCTGATCGTGGGTAACGGCCTGTTCAAACCGAACATCTCCACCATGGTGGGTGACCTCTATGAAGAGGGCGATCACCGCCGTGATGGTGCTTTCACCATCTTCTACATGGGTATCAATCTGGGTTCCCTGCTGGCAGGTGTGATCTGTGGTGCTGCCGCTACGGCCTACGGCTGGCAAGCAGCCTTCGTCGGCGCCGGTATCGGTATGCTGCTCTCTCTGGTGATCCAGGCCACCATGGCCCAGCGTTTCCTGGGTGACATCGGTCGCGTCACTGCCGCCCAGCGCGCAGCCGCCCTGCGTACTACCGAGCAGAAAGCACCGCTGACCAAGCAGGAAGTGGATCGCATCAAGGTTATCCTGGTACTGGGTCTGTTCACCATCATCTTCTGGGCCGGTTTCGAGCAGGCCGGTGGTCTGATGAACCTCTACACCCAGGAGTATACCGACCGCATGATCGGCAGCTTCGAAGTGCCGACCGCCTGGTTCCAGTCCCTGAACCCCTTCTTCATCATCACCCTGGCACCGGTCGTTGCGGCCATCTGGATCAAGCTCGGCAAGAAAGAGCCGAACTCTCCTGTGAAATTCGCCATGGGTCTGCTGTTCCTGGCTATCGGCTTCCTGTTCATGGTTGGTGCCGTGCTGCAGCAGGGTGGTGACAACACCGTCAAGACCTCCATGTTCTGGCTGGTAGGTGCTTACCTATTCCACACCCTGGGCGAGCTCTGCCTCTCTCCGATCGGCCTCTCCATGGTGACCAAACTGGCTCCGCTGCGTCTGGCTTCCCTGATGATGGGTGCCTGGTTTGGCTTCGTTGCCCTGGCCAACTACGCTGCGGGCTTTATCGGCTCCTTCGTGGGTGAAGCCGGCCCGATCGCCATCTTCGGTGGCATCGCCCTGGCGGCGATACTGAGCGCCCTGATCCTGCTGACCATGGCCAACCGCCTGGTTTACTGGATGCACGGTGCCGAAGGCCCGGCCAAAGAGCCGCAAGCTCAAGAGAAAAAACTGCACTCCGCCACCGTCTAAACGATCAGGATTGTAAACAACAAACAGGGCGCCTATCGGCGCCCTGTTTGTTTTAGCCTGTTTATCAGGCGGCATCAGTGATGACGAACCTGCACATCCAGCGAGCCGCCGCTGTCGCTGCGAAACTGCAGGGCGAACGGTTCATGCCAGCTGCGTTTGTGCAGGGCGTAGTGGCTGCTGCGCATCAGACCAAGGGGTAGCCCACCGGAGCGCATCAGCCAGTGGGGAGAGGTGAGCCCGGCGTTGGCAAACACCAACCCATCATGCTGATCAAACAGCAGCGCCGCCATGGCAAAAGAGTGGCGAAGCCCGGACGCCATCAACTGATGGTTGAGGTAGTCGAGCAACCGGTGCGGCTGGCTCAGCAACCGGCTCTCGTTCTGCTGAAACTGGCGATAGGGGACGTTCATCAAGGATCGCACCAGTGCCCCACAAAATGCCGCATCCGTACCCATGATCGGCAGCTCCATCACCAGCACCAGCAGCTTGTCTTCCACCTTGAAGGTATCGGGAATAAACAACTGCCCCAGCCCCTTGAACGTGACCTGCCAGGGGCCCCACTCCTGCAAGCCCGGCGGCTTGAGCCCCGCCAGCAGGCGGCTAGCCGCCTTGTCGTGGGCACTGAAATAGTCGATGTGATCCATCAGCTCCAGCTGCTGCGCCCGGTTGCCGCTGCCGTTGAGACACTGTTCGATACTGCGCTCGACCAGCGCATAATCCTCGAGGGGTTTGAGCAGATAGTCCCGCGCACCGGCACGCAAGGCGCTGGCGACCGCCTCCATGGTGCTCTGGGCCGAAATAACGATCACCGGGATATGGGGATAGCGCGCAGAGAGGCAGGCGATCACCTCGTGGCCATCCATATTGGGCATATTGAGATCGCAGAGCACCACATCAGGATGGTAGAGGGCCGCCGCCGATAGCCCCTCAATACCATCTTCGGCCTGAAAGACCGTTGCCCCGTCCCGTGCGAGGTAACTCACTAACGAGTGGCGAAAAACGGCCTCGTCCTCCACCACCAGGATCCGTAGCCCGGCTTTTGACATCTTGATAAAGCTCTTATTAGTCAATTGGTTATTTAGGTATTAAGACTAGCTCAAAAGTCCGGCATCCGCGGAAACCCTGCGTCAAAAGTAGACCTCGATCATACGATGGCATCAAGAGAACCCCATCCGTCCGCGCAGCTCTATTCACTCGGGAGGCCCCACGACTACGACCGCCATCCGAATTGTGCAAGTGGGCGCCATAAGGGATAATGCCCCCCACTCCAGCTCGTGAAGAAGACCATGACCCCAGCCGAATACAGCGCCCTTGCCCACCCCAGATTGTCCCATCCGGCTCGCAGTCTCTACACCCTGCAGCTGCGCCGACTGGTACTGGAAAATCAGGCGGCCAGGCTCAACTATCCCGAGCTGGGTCGGGCGCTGGCGGTGGTCGATCCGGGTGATCCCAGCGGCTTCTCGTTTCAGGTCAATGCCCGCCAACTCACCGAGCTGTTCAATGAACTGATGGAGGCTGGCCTGCTGCAGGTCGAGGCGCAGCCCGAGAGTGAGCACTACCACCAGTGCCCGTTCCAATTGCCGCTGCTGACCCAGAAACTGCGCAGCCCGCTGCCGGAGCGCCCCTTCCAGATGCATCTGCAATGGCGTCCGGACGAAGAGCTGCCCGCCCTCGCCCGTCTGTGCGGGGTGATCGATGCCAGCTACAGCGAAGAGGATCTGGGGGAGTTTATCGCCTACTGGCTGGGGCGCCCCGAGGTGTTCGACTCCCAACATCAATGGATGCTCAAGTTCATTCGCGCCCTCAAGACCCGCCGCTATACCCGTCGCAAACCGATGGAGGTGCAGGGCTACCAGCAGGTGACGCCGGCCCCGGCAGAGTCGGGCCCCAGCAAACGGGCCCAACAGATGATTGAAGAGGCCAAGCGACTGGCCCAACAGCAGACGCAAGAACCCGCAGCGCAGCAGGAGCCGGATAATGATTGATAGCGGCCCCCGCCTGCAGGCAGAATCAATCCCCTGTCTACCCATCCCTGATCGAGCAGAAGGAGCACTCCATGACTGACCCGCAAGATCCCCTGCGCCAGGAGCTGGAAGAGATCGAAGCCAAGCGCCAGAAGATCGCCAAGGCCAAGCAGGATCACCGTATTCACGACCCGGAATTGAGCCGCCATGTGGGTGGCCTGCTGGAGCGCATTCGTCGCCTACAGCAAGAGACCGGCGGCGGCCAGTATGACTACGAGACCCTGCGCAAGGAGTACGACGCCAAGGCCAACGCCGAGGTGCGCGAGCTGCAGAAGGCGGCCCGTCAGGAGCGGATCCAGAAGCTGATCGCCCAGGCCGACCTCAACCCTGACTGGGTATTTGACAAGATGGATGCCACAGATCCGGCGCTGCAATATCCCATCGAGACCGCCCGTTACTTTATCAGCGGTTTCGAGCACTGGGAGAAGAGCGGTGGCGGCTGCATGCTGATCTACGGCGACTACGGCACCGGCAAGTCGACCCTGGCGGGGGCGGTAGCGCATGAGCTGATCGCCCGTCACCAGAAATCGGTGATCTTCCAGCAGTGGGCCTCCATCGTCGATCGGCTGTTCTTCAACGTGATCCCCGATCAGGACGAGCGCAACCAGTACCGCCGCGCACTGGAAGAGGTGGATCTGCTGATCATCGACGAGGTATCGGCCAACCGCGCCAAGATGGCGGAGAGCCAGTCCAGCTTCCTCGGCCACCTGCTGCGCCGCCGTCGCAACCTGTCAAAGAGCGTCATCATCATCACCAACCACACGCCCCAGAGCCTGCATCAGGCGATCGGTGATTTCAGCTATGAGGCGATCAAGGCATTCAATCCGGTGGATATCCACTTGAGCGGCCCCAGCCGTCGCCCCAGCATCGGCAACTACAACGGCTGATGCTTCTCAAAGAGTGCGAGTCGCTGACGGCTCGCACTCTCTCCTCCCTGTCAGCTCACAAATAGAAACAACTCTCATTTACAGCAAGCAAACAAGCCACTAGGCTAGCCCCTTTTGCCAAGGGAGCTCATCTATGCCAACCACACTGATTTTCGGAGCCAGCCGCGGGCTGGGCCGCACCTTTACTCATCACGCCCTGAACCAAGGGCACCGGGTCGTTGCGCTGGTGCGCAGCCCCGAGATGGCCATGGAACTGAGTGCGCTGGGAGTTGAGGTGATCGAGGGGGATGCGCTTGATCCGGCTGCGGTGCAGCAGGCATGTGTTCTGGCGGGGCAAGATGCACAGGTCGTCTCTACACTGGGCAGCTTCCGTCAAGCCGAGCCGGTGGACTATCAGGGCAACCGCCATGTAATCGATGCCATGGATCAGGCAGGCCTGAAACGGCTGCTGTTGGTCACCTCCCTCGGCTGCGGCGACAGCTGGCAATATCTGCCTGAGCGGGCCCGCGCCGCCTTCGGTCATGAAGTGCGTCTCAAGAGTCTGGCGGAGAGCTGGCTGCAGACCAGCGCCCTCGCATGGACCATTCTGCGCCCGGCGGGCCTGCAGGATGGCGACGCCACCGGCTGCGCCGAGCTGAGTCAGGGCAAGGAGGTACACGGACTGGTGCGCCGTGCCGATGTGGCCGCCCAAGGGCTGCGCCTGCTGGCGGATGAGACAGCGGTGGGACAGATCTACGCCATCGGGGATCCCACGCTCCAGCGCGGCTAAAGCAGCAGTAAAACCGCTTAACCCTACCACATAACAAAACGGTCAACCCAAGGGCTGACCGTTTTCGCTTTACCGCACATGCAATCTCACGGGCGCTTGCACCATCTCACGGACGCTTGCGCCATCCCGCTTAACCGGCAGTCGTCTCACTCTGTACGATCGGCTGACTGGCCACCGGCAACGACGGCTGCCGCCAACGCAGCAGCAGGCAGGCCAGCACACCGTAAAGCAGCGCCAGACCCCACAGCTGCCACCAGTAGCGGGAGACCTGCGCAAAGTCGGCCCCCATCTGGTTGAGGCGCAGAAAACCCTCGATGGCGGGGATAGTGGGCACCCACTGAGCGAGCCAGTTGAGAAGCGCCGGGATCAGCTCGAGCGGCCAGATAAAGCCCGCCAGAAAGACCAGCGGCAGGGAGGAGATGAGTACTACCTGAGTTGGCAGATCGCGCCGGGTAAAGATCGCCCCCAGCACCACGCCAAACCAGCAGGTCGCCAGCAGGAACGGCAGGGCGAACAGCCAAAGCTGCACCGGGTCGGCATGACGAGCGATATTGTAGTGATCGAAGCAGAAGCCGAGGAAGTAGCTCACCGGCAGCAGGAACAACCCAGCCAGTACCAGGGTTCTGGCCAGCAGTAGCGGCAATACAGGCGCGCTTTGCCAGTAACCATGCTCGCCGCGACAACTGCGCTGGTTCTGGGTCGCCCCCAGGATCCCCGCCCCCATCAGCAACACCTGATGGAGGATCAGCACAAATACCGCCGGCACCACGTAGTTGACGTAGCCCATGGTGGGATTGAACACCGGCACCACGTTGAGGGCCACCGCATTCCAGCCCATGGCCGCTTGTGGCAGCGCTTCGCCGTGGCTCAACAGCCGCACCACCTTCACCTGCGCGGCGAGAGTGCCGCCAGCCTGCGCCAGCCCCTCGGCAATGGTACCGTAGACCAGAAAGTAGGAGGCATCACCGGCATAACTCAGGGTGACGCTCTTGCCCAGCATCAGATCCCGATAGAAGTGGTTGGGGATATGCAGGATCCCGCTCGCCTTCCCGGTCATCATCAGCTGCCGCGCTTCATCCAGCGAATTGGCCCGCGCTACCAGTTTCACCTGCGGCGTGGCATCGGCCATAAATTCCAGCTGACGCGACAGCTGACTGCCATCTTCATTGACCACCACCACCGCCTCTTCCCGCGGTAGTTGATGCAGATAGGGTTGGGGGTAGAGGAAGGAGTAGAAGAACACCCCGCCAAACAGGGTGAGCATGATGGCGCGATCCGCCAGCAGGGTGCGCAACTCGAGGCGCAACAGATCGACAAATCCCAGCATCACTCAGGCTCCTTTTCGGCGACTGCCACTGCGGCTGATTGACGGGCCAGCTCGGCCTGCTGCTTGTAACGACGTACCACCAGCAGCAAGGGGAGCAGAAACAGCAGCAGCGCCCCCAGTTGCGGCAGGGCGGATGCGAGCGGCAGACCGTAGTTGCTCTGACCAATCTGCAGCTCGACATAGTGAGAGACCGGCAACAGGCTGCGCCAGAAGCGGGCGAAATCCCCCATGGCACTCACCGGAAAGGTGACCCCCATAAAGGCAAAACCGGGCGCAGTGTAAGCCCCCGCCAGCGACAGGGCGCGCGCCGGATCCCGGATGATGCCGTAAAAGAAGGCCCCCATGGTGACGCAGGCGGCCGAGGCGAGCCCCAGCCCCACCAGCAATACCAGCCAGCTACCGTGCATGGGGTAGGAGAAGCCCTTGAACAGCAGCAGCGTCCAGACAATCCCCCAGCCCCAGCCAATCAGCACGTGGGGCAGCAGGGTGCGCCAGAGACCAAACCAGACACCGCGAGTGGTCCAGTCCAGCCCCAGCCGATCGGTACGGGCCAGCGCATTGAGGCCAAACAGCACCACCAGAATCTGCCATACCGCGGGCAGAATGGCACTCAGCAGAAACTGGGCGTAGCTGGAGTTGAGGTTATAGAGCGCCGTCACCTGACTGCTGATGGGCACCGACTGCCCGAGTGCGCCGGGCAGCGCCTTGCCGTCAGCCATCGCCTCCAGCACGCCGACCTGACCGTTAAGGGTGCCTACCACCTGCGCCAGCGCCGAGTTGACAAGCTTGGCGATCAGGATGAACTGGCCGTTGTTGAACACCGTCACCTGTGGCTGGGTGCCCTGACGGGCATCCCGCTCCAGATGGTTGGGGATCACCACCAGCGCATAGATGTCGCCACCGCGCAGGGCTCGGGCTCCGGCATCGATGGAGTCAAACTGTTGCGCCACCTTGAGCCCGGCTGAGCCATCCAGCGAGAAGGCGAGCTGGCGCGAGAGCACGCTGTGGTCGAGATCCACCAGCCCAACTTTGAGGTCGCGAGCCAGCCCTGCCGAGAAGATCCAGCAGAGGATCCCCATCAGCAGCAGCGGCACCCAGCTCATCAGGGCACGGCTGAACGGATCCTGCCACAGCAGCCGAAATTCACGTCCCATCAGAGTTCAACCAGCACACTCATGCCAACCCGCAGCCCCTCAACCGGTTGCAGCGGGCGAGCCTCCACCTGGAAGCTCTTCATATCGAAACCCTGACGGGTATCGGTGGCGCGCCAGGTGGCAAAATCCCCCATCACGGCCACATGGGTCACCTTGAAGCGCACCATCTGATCGCCAAGACCCGGGATGCGGGCATCAAACTCGGTACCGACCTGGAAGCGGGGCAGCAGATCCTCGCGAACGTGGAACTGGGCCCAGGCATCGCTCATGTCGAGCAGGGTCACCACCGGGAAACCTTGTGGCGCCAGCTCGCCGCTGCGCAGCAGCACCTGACTCACTTCACCATTGTGGGGGCTGGTGATGCGGGTATCGGCCAGATAGGCCTCAACCTCGGCAACAGAACCCGCCGCCATCTTGGCCTTCTCGCGAGCGGCGATCTTGGTCTCTTCCCGCGCCCCTTCCAACGCCATCTGGTACTGTTGCCACGCCATCCCTTCGCTGTAGCGTGCAGCTTGCCAGGCCGTCCACGCCTCGTCGCGTTTTTGCAGCGGCATTACGCCATCGCGGTGCAGACTGGCCACCCGCTCATAGGTCTTGCCACGCAGCTGGGCGGCAGCCTTGGCTTTTTGCCACTGATCCTTGGCAGCGGCGATCTGCTGGGCTCGGGCCCCTTTCTCGGCCTCTTGCGCCATGGCGCCCGCAGCGGCCTCACCGGCCTTGGCCTGGCTCAGCTTGGCTTCGATCTCGGGGCTCGCCAGGGTAAAGACCAGCTGATCCTTGGCCAGCTGATCGCCCTTTTTCACCAGCACCTCGTCGATGCGACCCGGCACCTTGGAGGAGACCGAATACTGCTGCGCTTCAATTTGCCCTTGCAGATGCACCGGCTCGGGCTGATAAGCGAGCCAGAAGCGCCAGCCGAGCCACACCACCAGGATCACCAGCGCCAGCGGCAACAACAGCGGTTTACCCTGGCTCATCTTCTTTTTGATGGGGGGATGGCTCATCACTTCACCTCGACAAACGGGCGACCCTTGACGGTCGGAAAAGACATGAAAAAAGGAACAGACAGGGCCGGGATCATGAGTTCACCTCGATCACCTGACCATGCTGATATTGATTGAAACTGTTCATCTGGCCGGAGAGCGCCAGCAGGCGGGCCAGCGACACCACATATTGATAGGCCGCCGCCGCGCGCTGAGTCTTCACCCCCGCCAGCTGGTTTTGGGCATCCACCACATCGAGGGAAGTAGAGAGCCCCTGCCCGAAGGCCTTGTCCCGCAGCAGCACGTTCTCCTCGGCCAACGCCTGAGTGGAAGAGAGGGATTGATACTCCTCCAGCCCCTGCGCCGCTTCGCGCCAGGTCTTCTCAACGAGCAACTCCAGATCCTGACGGGTCTTGGCCTGCAGCAGATTGACCTGCAACTCGGCACTCTTGGCGGCCTGCACCGTCTCGGAGCGGCCATCGCGGCTCACCAGTGGCATGCTGACCCCCACCCCCACCAGCCAGTCCGGCGCAGTCTTGGAGGCGAGTGAATCATCTTCATAGAGGTTGTAGTTGCCGAACAGGAACACCTCGGGGGCATATTTGCCCTGCTCGACCCGGATCAGCCCCTTGGCCTGCTCCTTCTTGGCGCTGAGCAGCTTGAGACCGGGGTGCACCTCCAGGGTCTGGCTCACCAACCCCTCGAGGCGCGGCAGATCCTTGTTGACGAACAGGCCGCTGCCCGGCTGGGCATCTGGCAACTTCAGCATGCGGCCGAGGGCCAGTTCGGCGATCTCGAGGCTGCGGCGCGCCTTCTGGGTATCGATGCGCGCTCTGTCATAGGCCGACTGGGCGGAGAGACGCTCCACCCTGGCTATCTGGCCCTGCGCTTCTAGCTTCTTGGCATGATCCAGATGGTGGGCCAGCCCCTCTTCGATCTCCTGTTTGGTCTGCACCACCTGAGCAGCCAGCACCACGCCGAAATAGGTCTGGGAGAGGCTCTCGAAGGTCGATTGCTGCTTGAGCACCAGCAGTTGCTGCGCCTCGCTCACCTGCGCCTGGCGGATATCCTGCGCCGCATCGATGCGACCACCGGCAAACAGCGGCCAGAGCATCTTGACCGAGCTGGTCACTACATTCTGTTTGGTCAGGGGGGTGACAAATGCGTTGGCCCCGACCCCGAACAGGCTGCCGAGTGCCAGGAGCAGATCTTTCTGCTTGGCCAGCGGATTGAGATCGAGGGCATCAAGTTCAATCGGCTGATCAAGATGGGTATAGCTAGCCCCCAGATCCACCTTGGGCAGATACATGTCCTTGGCCGCCTCGCGCAGCTGCTTGGCCCGATCGACCCCGGCCTGCTCGGCAGCCAGCCCTTCATCCTGCTGGATGACCCGGGTCCAGGCTTCGCCGAAACTGATGGTTTGCGCCTGCGCCGACCCCAGCACGGCCCCCATCAGACACGGCCAGAGTGATTTAATGAACCTTGACGTCATAGATCCCCAATCCGCTTTTGTTGCATAAATGTTTGGAGCATTTGCTCGATTTAAGCCCGCTATCATAACGCAAAGCGGGCCTGCAAGTGGACTGACAATTATGCAGGCGTCCGACCCGAATGGTACAGCGCTCACTCTCCGTCAATCTGGCCGTTTTTCAATAACTCCAGAATTTGCAAGCCTTGGCGCGACGTTTTTTTCAGAAAAAAATGGCTGACGCTCAAATACTAACCTTTTCTCCTGCCTAAAAAATGCGTAATATACGCCGCCCTAAGCCGATGGTAACCGTGGAATGCAGATAGGTCCCCACACGCTTGAAACTCCCTTGATTGTGGCTCCCATGGCCGGTGTAACTGACCGACCATTCCGTGAACTTTGTTTGCGATTGGGGGCTGGCATGGCCGTTTCCGAGATGCTGCTGGCCAACCCGGATGTCTGGGATACCCAGAAAACCCGGATGAGGATGGATCACTCTGCAGAAGGCGGATTGCGATCGGTCCAGATTGCCGGAGCCGACCCCGAGATGATGGCGTTTGCTGCCCGCTACAACGTTGAGCAGGGCGCACAGATCGTCGACATCAACATGGGATGTCCGGCAAAAAAAGTGAATAAGAAGTTGGCAGGTTCTGCCCTGCTGCGAGCCCCCGATCAGGTCAAAGCAATTTGCCAGGCCGTGGTGGATGCAGTGGAGGTGCCTGTCACCTTGAAGATCCGCACAGGATGGGATCCGGATAACCGCAATGGCGTGGAGATCGCCCGAATCGCCGAAGATTGCGGTATCGCGGCCCTTGCCGTGCATGGTCGTACCCGTGCCTGCCTCTACAAGGGCGAAGCGGAGTACGACACGATCAGGGCGATTAAGCAGGCCGTATCGATTCCTGTTGTCGCCAATGGTGACATCAACAGCCCGGAGAAAGCCCGGTATGTCCTCGACTATACCGGTGTCGACGCCGTGATGATCGGCCGAGCTGCGCAAGGACGACCCTGGATTTTCCGGGAAATCCGTCATTTTCTTGAGACGGGCACCAAGCTGCCGCCTCCCGAGAGGGAAGAGGTTCGCACCCTGATGAACGAGCATGTAACCAACCTGCACCGGTTTTATGGTGCATATCTGGGAGCGCGCATAGCCCGTAAACACGTGGGCTGGTATCTGGATGAAGAAGAGACGGGCCGAGAATTCCGTAAGCACTTCAATGCCCTGGATTGCGCAGACGCGCAACTTGAGGCACTCGAAGCGTATTTCGATGGATTAGGTTAACAAGATAACTAAAGAGCCGACCGAATATGTTCGAACAAACCCTGACTTCTGATGCATTGGTAACAACTACTCACAATCACGCTGCCGAGCCGACCCAGCGCCCCCTGCGTGACTCTGTGCAACAGGCCCTGCGTAACTACCTGGCCCAGTTGAACGGTCAGGAAGTGATTGATCTGTACGATATGGTTCTCTCCGAAGTCGAAGCGCCGATGCTGGACGTGATCATGCAGTACACCCGTGGTAACCAGACTCGCGCTGCCGTGATGATGGGTATCAACCGTGGCACCCTGCGCAAGAAGCTCAAGCGTTACGGCATGAACTGATTGCTGGCCGCGAGCCGCGACGGCGGTTCAAGGCAGATGCGAAAGGCGCCAGGTAGCAATACCTGGCGCCTTTCCTTTATGCTCTCCCATCCATTTCACCATGGCGACCCCGATGAACCGCACTCCCCTGCTGCTGATGGTACTGGTCACCCTGCTGGCCGCTGCCGGCTGGCTCTTCTCGAAAGAGGCGATCCGCGAACTGCCCCCTGCCGCCTTTATCGGCAGCCGCTTCCTGCTGGCCGCGCTGCTGTTGCTCCCCCTAGCCTGGCTGCGTGAACCGCCGCCGACTCGCGCCCAACTGGTGCGGGCTAGCGGTTGCGGCACATTACTCGGTGCCAGCCTGCTGCTGTGGGTCACTGCCATCAGCCAGAGCGATGCGCTGGGCAGCGGCGCCTTTATCATGAGCGTCGCGACCCTGATGGCCCCGCTGGCCGCCTGGGGAGCCTTTCGGGCCAAGCCTGGCCGCCACTACTGGCTCACCCTACCCATCGCCATCGTGGGCCTGTTGCTGCTCTCCAGCAGTACCCACTGGGGCGTGTCGCTCTCGCTGTTCTGGTTTCTGGCGGCGGCCACCACTCTCGGCATCCAGCTTGCCGTCCATCGCCACTTCGCCCAATCCATAGCCCCTACCTGGCTCACCTGCATCCAGCTGGCGATGACCGGCCTGCTCGGCACCCTGCTCTCCCTGCTGACCGAACAGTGGCCCGAGGCTGGAGTCAGCCACGGCATCTGGGGCTGGTTTGCGGCGAGCGTCTTGATCGCCACCACATTGCGCTACTGGCTGCTCACTCACGCATTGAGCAAGATGACCACTGCCCACGCCGCCCTAATGATGCTGCTGGAACCGGTCTGGACCCTGATCCTGAGCACCCTCTTCTATAGCGAACCCCTCGGCGGCGCCAAACTGGCCGGAGCCGGACTGGTGCTCGGCGCCCTGGTGCTCTACCAACTGCCCCTGCTGCTGCGCAGCGCACGGCTCAAAACGCCCGTCTGATACGCGTCACCGTCCTGCGGGGCGGTGTCACCATTTCCCTCATGTTTGCTTATCTTGTCCTGCCAATGCTGACGTTCTGTTAACGACATTTAACCCTTGGTATCCAGAGGGTTAAAGGGCATACCCCATGAAAAAATGCCATATGGCCAGCTTGATGAAGGTCACATTCCTGCCCCTCTTCGCTCCCTATGATGCCCCCATCATCGGTCTGGACAATCCTGACGATGGCCACACATGGGAATAACAAGAGAAAAGACTATGCAGCAAACCAGCCCCCTCAAGACGGTCACGGTCAGCATATTGGCAACCGCCATGCTGATCTTTGTGGCCCAGTACCTGATAGGCAAACAGGAGATCAAGATCGGCATCGCCATCATCCCGATCCTGCCAATGCTCTTTGCCGTCATCATCGGCATGATTGTCTCCGCTAAACCGGTCAAGGATCGCATCCCCGGCTGGAAGCAGCTCTTCACAGAGAAAGAAGAGGGCTTCTGCGGCAAGATGGTGGGCTTCAGCCTGCTGATCCTGGGTACCCAGTACGCGGGGATGATCATCCCCAACCTGAAGATGATCCTGAGCGTCGGCGTGCCGCTGTTCCTGCAGGAGATTGGCAACCTGCTGCCGATCCTGATCGCCATCCCGCTGGCGGTGAAGTTCGGCTTTGGTCGTCGCGCCATCGGGGCCTGCTCCTCCATCAGCCGTGAGCCGTCCGTTGCGGTAATTCAGGGCAAGTTCGGCACCGGCTCCCAGGAGTACATAGGCGTGCTGGCCATCTACCTGTGCGGCTCCGTTATCGGCACCCTCTGGTTCAGCGTGCTGGGCAGTATCGCCCCGCTCACCGGTCTACACCCGCTGGCGCTGGCTGCCGGCTCCGGCGTGGGCTCAGGCTCCATGCTGAGTGCCGCCTCCGGCGCCCTGATCAACGGTCTCGATGAGGCGCTGGCCCAGCAGGTGCTGAGTATCGCAGCTGCCTCGAACCTGCTCTCGTCTGCCCTCGGGGCGCTGTCCCTCACCTATCTGGGTCTTCCGCTCGCTGAAAAAATCTATGCCCTGACTGCCAAAGGAGAGAAAGCATGAAAAGCATCGTAATGGATATGCGGTTCGTCTTTCTGGCGATCCTGCTGGCTATGTTTACCCAGACCCTGACCACCGGCACTCCACTCTGGCTGATGGGTGACAGCTTCATCGCCATGTCACTGGTGGTGTTCGCTTCGCTGATTGCCAAGCGCTACCTGCCCTCATCCCTGCCGGCGTTTGCCTATGCCACCATCATCGGCATTCTGATCTGCCTGCCGGAGACCCCGGTACGCGGCCTCTTTATCGACGCCGTCGCCAAGATCTCCTTCCTCTCCTGCTGCGTACCGCTGCTGGCCTTTGCCGGTCTCTCGGTGGGCGGTCAGCTGGAAGAGCTGAAGAAGATGTCCTGGAAAGTGATCCTGATCTTCATGATCGTCTCCACCTGCTGCTTCTTCGGCGCCTCGCTGGTGGCCCAGCTCGGTTTCTCCATCCAAGGGATCATCTGATGAACAACATCCACATTGAACCGGCCCTGCTGGCCCTGCGCGACTTCAGTCAGGAAGTGCGCCACCATCTGCACACCATTCCGGAAGCCTCCGGCGTCGAGTTCAAGACCTCGGCCTACTGCCGCGAGCTGATGGCAGGCTTTGGCTACCGTCTCACCGACTACCCGGGCTTCACCGGTTTCCACGGCGATCTGGTGGTTGACCCTGTGCTGCCGACCATCGCCTTCCGTGCCGACATGGATGGCCTCGAGATGCATGACATGAGCGACGTTGCGTTCAAGTCAACCCACGAGGGAATGGCTCACAACTGTGGTCACGACTCCCATATGGCGATCGCCCTGACCGCAGCCAAGTTTCTGGCCGCCAACCGCGATCGCCTGCAGTACAACGTCCGCTTTATCTTCCAGATGGCGGAAGAGGATATGCGGGTGCCGGGCGCCGAGAAGATGGTCGAACTGGGCTGCATGAAGGGGGTGGACGAGGTCTATGCCCTCCATAACGACGGTGCCATGGAGACCGGCACCATCAAGTTCAACCACGGTGTCATGTCCTCCTGGGGCTCCGCCTGGACACTGGATGTGCACGGTATCTCCGCCCACGGCTCCACCCCCCACAAGGGGCTGGATGCCATCCGCGAAGCGGTGCGGATCATCGAGGACATGGACTACATCGTCGCCAAGCGCACCAGTCCGTTCAGCCCGGCGGTGTTTGGCTGCGGCATGATCAACGGCGGCACCATCCCCAACGCCATCGCCGACCATGTGCAGGCGCGCGGCACCATCCGTGCCATGGATGCCGAGACCGACCAGATCCTGAAGAACAGCTTCAAGGAGATCGTGGCCCAGAGCGAACTGCGCGGCTTCAAGACCAAGATGGTCTATGCCGGGTATCCTGCGGTCGAGAACCACGCCGATGCCTGCGCCCGTCTGCTGCAAGCGGCCGCCGACGTATTGCCCTCCGAGGGGATCAACGCTCAGGGTCAGCCGATGACCGGCAGCGAAGACTTCAGCTATATGGTCAACGCCTGCCGTGGCCGCAAGGGGGCCATGTTCTTCCTCGGCAGCGGCTGTCAGGCCAAAGGGATCTGCAACTACCTGCATGCGAATCCCTACTACCTCGATGACGACTGCCTGCTGGTCGGAGCCCAGATCTTTATCAATCTGGCGACCCGCAGCGCTTAATCCCGCATACCGATAAAACCAGAAGAGAGGCCAAGGCCTCTCTTTTTTTGTCTCTGTATTTTTGCTCTGTGTACGACAAACAACCCGCGGTTAGAGCCACGGCAACTCCGCCATATTGGCAGCGGGCGGCTGGTTGATAAGGTGCAGTTGTACCGTCTCCCGGCTGATATGGGGGGCGTAGAGGTGGATAAAGTCGTACATGTAGTCACGCAAATGGGCATGTTTGCGCAGGCAGATGTGGGTGGCACTCGAGGCGATCAGGTGGTCGATGTTGAGTCTCACCAGAGCCTCCCTATCCCCCTCGTCAAAGGCTGCGCTTGCAATCACCCCGACCCCCATGCCGAGCCGGACGTAGTGCTTGATCACGTCGGTGTCGGTGGCGGTCAGCACGGTTTTCGGCGAGAGGCCGTGACGGCTGAAGGCCTTGTCCATCTGGGATCGGCCGGTAAAGCCGAACACATAGGTGATGAGGGGATAGCGGGCCAGATCCGCCATCGACAGCGGCTGGCAGTCGCTCAACGGATGACCGTGGGGCACCACCACACTGCGCCCCCAACGATAACAGGGGACGGCGGCCAGCTCGTCGAACAGATACATGGACTCGGTGGCGATCGCCATATCCACATCGCCGCTTTGCACCATCTGGGCCAGTTGGGCAGGTGCCCCCTGATGAAGTTGGATCGCCACATCGGGATAACGACGGCTGAACTCGGTAATCACCGCTGGCAGCTTGTAGCGCGCCTGGGTGTGGGTAGTGGCGATACGCAGCACCCCGCTGGTGGCCAGCTGCTCCCCGAGCGACAGCTGGTTGATCTGCTCCACCTGCGCCACTACCCCCTTGGCCAACTCCATCACCTGCTCGCCTGCGCTGGTCAAGCCGACCAAATTTTTCCCCTTGCGGGTAAAGAGGGCGAGCCCGAGCTCATCTTCCAGCATCTTCATCTGCTTGCTGAGGGTCGGCTGGGAGGTATAGAGCTTCTCCGCCGTCGCCGAGATGTTGAAGTTGTTCTTCACAATCTCGGTAAAGTTCTTGAGCCGGGCGATGTTCATCTGGGCAAGGGATCTCGCTGCTGCGGCCAGTGGGGCTGACCTGAAAAAGAGAGAGCGGGGCTAGCCCCGCAACTAACCGCCGACCATACCACAGCGCGGCGCACGATAATCTGCCCCAGGTCAGAAAGCGGCGAGCTAGTCGCTGGCCAGCTTGATCCCGAGCCCGACAAACAGGGAGCCGATGCCCCGGTTGAGCCAGCGACCGAGACGCTGCGACAAGCGTACCTTGTGGCTGGCATAGACGGTGGTAAAGACCAGCAGGTGACACCAGATGATACCGCCCAGATTGAAGATGCAACCGAGCAGGATAAAGGCGAGCGCCTTGTCGGGGGCATCCGGCGCGATGAACTGGGGCACGAAGGCGAGAAAAAAGAGCGCCACCTTGGGGTTGAGCACATTGGTCAGCACTCCCTGCCAGTAAATCTGGCCATAGGAGAGGGCGGGCAGGGTGGCCCCTCCCTCCATTGCACCCGTTGCCTGCTGGCGCAGCAGGGAGAATCCCAGATAGATGAGGTAGATGGCGCCAGCCAGCTTGATAAGGGCAAACAACTCGGCCGAGGCACTGAGCAGGGCCGACAGACCGAGGGCCGCCGCCAGCACATGCACCATGACACCTGTGCCGATACCCAACGTCGCTACCGAACCGGCACGCCACCCTTGCGAGCCGCTGCGCAGCATGACCAGCACGGAGTCCGGCCCCGGCATGATGTTGAGCAGCAGCCCCGAGACCATAAACAGTGCAAGATCATGAATACCGAACATCATCCCTCCCCTCGTAAAGCAAAACCAAACAAAGAGGGCTCCGCAGAGCCCTCTTTTCTTTCACTCTGCGGCAGCTGACGTGTCATCAGCTGTCCCGCCAGCCATCAGGGCCGCAGCGCCTTGTCCGCCCGCGAAATGCCGCAGACGCCGGAGCGCACCACTTCGATGATCTCGTTGGTCTGGGCTGCGGTCTTGATGAAAGCATCCAGCTTCTCGCTGGTGCCCACCAGCTGCACCGTGTACTGCTCGGGGGTGACGTCGACGATCTGGCCACGGAAGATATCCGCCAGCCGTTTCAGCTCGTCACGAGCCCCACCGGCGGCACGCGCCTTGACCAGCGCGATCTCCCGCTCGATATGCTCCCCTTCGCTCAAGTCGCACACCTTAAGCACATCCACCAGCTTGTGCAGCTGCTTCTGGATCTGCTCCAGCACCCGCTCGTCACCCATGGTGACGATAGTCATGCGCGACAGGGTGGGATCCTCGGTCGGCGCCACCGTCAGGGTCTCGATGTTGTAGCCGCGCTGGGAAAAGAGGCCCACCACGCGGCTCAGGGCGCCGGATTCGTTCTCCAGCAGTACTGAAATGATGTGTCTCATCAGGTCCTCTCCGTCTTGCTCAGCCACATCTCATCCATGGCACCAAACTTGATCTGCATCGGATAGACGTGCTCATCCGGGTCGACCGAGATATCCATGAACACCAGCCGATCCTTCATGGCGAAGGCCTTCTCCATGGCGCTCTCCAGCTCGGCCGGATCGTTCACCGCGATACCGACGTGGCCGTAGGCTTCCGCCAGTTTGACGAAGTCCGGCAGGGACTCCATGTAGGAGTGGCTGTGACGACCGCCGTAGAACATCTTCTGCCACTGCTTGACCATGCCCAGCGCACGGTTGTTGATGGAGATGATCTTGATGGGCACCCCGTACTGCATGCAGGTGGAGAGCTCCTGAATGTTCATCTGCACCGAGCCATCGCCGGTGACGCAGCAGACCACCGCATCCGGGTTAGCAAACTGGGCCCCCATGGCGGCCGGAATGCCGAAGCCCATGGTGCCTAGGCCCCCTGAGTTGATCCACTGGCGCGGTTTGGCAAACGGGTAGTAGAGGGCAGCAAACATCTGGTGCTGGCCCACGTCGGAGGCAACGAACGCCTGACCCTGAGTCACCTTGTAGAGGGTCTCGATCACCTGCTGTGGCTTGATCTGGGTAGCCGACTTTTCGTAGGCCAGACAGTGACGGGAGCGCCACTGGTTGATCTGGCTCCACCAGTCCGCCAGCGCCTCCTTGTCGTTATCGAAGCCACACTCGCGGATCACTTCCAGCATCTGCTCCAGCACGGTTTCCACCGAGCCGACGATGGGCACATGGGCCTGCACTGTCTTGGAGATGGAGGTGGGGTCGATATCGATATGAACCACGGTCGCATTGGGGCAGAACTTGGCCACGTTGTTGGTGACGCGGTCATCGAAGCGGGCACCGACGGCGAAGATGAGATCCGCGTTGTGCATGGTCTTGTTGGCTTCGAAGGTGCCGTGCATCCCCAGCATGCCGATAAATTGCGGATGGACGCCGGAGAAAGCCCCCAGTCCCATCAGGGTGGTGGTCACCGGCAGGTTCAGCAGCTCCGCCAGTTTGGTCACCAGATGGTCCGCATTGGCGTTGATGGCGCCACCGCCCACGTACATCACCGGGCGCTGGGCATCCACCAGCAGCTTGGCTGCCCGCTTGATCTGCCCTTTATGGCCAGACTTGGTCGGGTTGTAGGAGCGCAGGGAGACCGTCTCGGGATACTGGTAGGGGAATTTCTCTTTCGGGTTCTGCACATCTTTGGGCAGATCCACCACCACCGGCCCCGGGCGGCCGCTGGCGGCAATGTAGTAGGCCTTCTTGATGGCCTCAGGGATATCGCTCGCCTTCTTGCACAGGAAGCTGTGCTTCACCACCGGGCGGGAGATACCGATCATGTCGGTCTCCTGGAACGCATCCTCACCGATCATGCTGGTCGGCACCTGGCCGGAGAGGATCACCAGCGGAATGGAATCCATATAGGCGGTGGCAATACCGGTAATGCAGTTGGTCGCTCCCGGGCCTGACGTTACCAGCACAGTCCCCACCTTGCCGGTGGAACGGGCGTAACCGTCAGCCATGTGAACCGCGGCTTGCTCGTGCCGCACCAAGACATGCTCCATCTTGCCGTTTTCGAAGAGAGCGTCATAGATGTCGAGCACTGAGCCACCAGGGTAGCCGAAGACGTGCTCAACTCCCTGATCTTCCAGCGCTCTAACCACCATCTGGGCGCCTGATAACATCTCCATGATAAAGCCCTCCAGGCTTTGCTCCGTTTAGCGAATCCCGCCGACGATGCCGTGCTTCCCGGCACAGCCCGATCCGTTTCTTGTTGTTATCTGAATGCAGATCGGTCCAATTCAGCCCCGTCGACAGTAGAAAAAAAGGATTTTTCCGTCATTCACCCGAAAATAGGGTGAAAAACCAACTTAACCCGCTTCATAACGCTTGTCCACGGCTTTATCTGACCAGAACAGTCATACATTTCAACCGGCTATTAACATTCAATGACTTGCCGCAGCGACCATGAAACAAAAGGGAAGGAAGTCGGGGAATGGCCAGCGGATCATTCCGCAGAGGGGAAAAACAGCCACAAAAAAGCCCACCGCTCCGCAGTGGGCTTGATGCCGAATGATGACTCAGTTCTCCTGATCCGGCTCCGCCAACCAGATCTGCTGATCCGGATCGGTCTCTTCACTGACCGAGATGCTGACACCCATATCGAGCAACTCGTGCAGGGTGAGATTGTCAGCTAGGTTCATGACTTCGCCGTTTTCATTGGTAAAGCGCATTTGCTCCATCCTCTCCTTGGTGGGATCGCCTTTCAGTCTAGTCAACAACGCTCACTTGCGATAACCAGCAACTGGATAAACAGTCGCCCCCATCCAGCTCGCTCAGGCGATCACTCACCTCCTCCGGAAACAGAGTGCGAGCCCAGAGCCGCCGCGACAGAGAGGCCACGCTCTCGTCAGCGCCCGCCGCCAGCCAGCGGGCCAGCTCCCCCGCCACATCGGGGTAGCAGACTGCCCCTGGCGAGGCGCTGTCGAGCCAGGTACGCACCAGATTGGCATCGAGCACATCCATCAGGGTCGCCAGCCCCATCATCTCGAGGGTCTTGCCATTGGTCAGCTGCTCGAACTGGCCGCCGAGGGGTTTGACCAGCAGCTTCTTGCCGAGGGTGAGCGCCTCGGAAGCCAGCTCGAAACCCGCGTTGGAGATGACGCCGCGACAACCGGCCAGTACGGCGATAAAACCGTGCCGTGACGGCGGCTCGAAGCGCAGGTTGCGCCATTGGCTCGAGGTGCGAATGGCGGGATGAAAGCAGACGAAGCGTTGCTGACCAAAACGCGACAACAGGGCAGCGATCGCCTCGGTCTGCTCGAACGGCAGATAGACCAGGATCTCACCGTTATCCGGCGCAGCGGCGATAGGGTCGATCACCGGCGGCAACAAGGGGTGACCGAAGTGAAACCAGTGCAGCCCGAGCGGCTGATCCACCGGGGCAAAGTGGCGCATCAGCTGACGGCTTACCCCATCCTCCCCCCAGCGCGGGATGGGCCAGTTGAAGCTGGCCTGATGGCTGACGGTGAGGCTCGGCTTGCCATAGCGGCGGGCTGCGTGGGCAGTTAGCGGCTCAAAATCGCTCACCACCAGATCGTATTCGCTGCAATCGAGAGACCGCAGATCCCGCCAGAAGGTGAGCGGCGAGGCGGCTTGCAGGGTGCGCCACGGAGAAACTCGCCCCTCGTGACTGACAAAAGTGAGGCCGGGAAAAGCGCGGTAGGCGCCGAACTCCTCCATGTCGAAGTAGCGGTCGGCGGGGCGGCCGCTAAAGAGATAATCCACCTCGACCCCTGCCGTGCGCAGCGCCCGCGCCAGGGTGCGACTGCGACTGATATGACCGTTGCCGGTGCCTTGCACCCCAAACAGTATCCTCATGAGTGGCTCCAGCCAAGCGCCAGCACGGCGCAACCGCCACCCAGCAGGGCACCGGCTACCAAATCACTCAGGTAGTGTACCCCGAGCAACAACCGGGATGCCCCCACCAGCGCCGCCCAGCCAAACAGCAGGGGCGCCCAGAGCGGAAAGCCGGTGGCCAATATGGTGGCCATCAGAAAAGCGGCGGCGGTGTGACCGGAGGGGAGGCTGTAACGATCGGAAGGAGTGATAAAGACCGGCAAGCCGACCGGCCGTTGCCGTTTCAGGCTGTTTTTCAGCAGCAGATAGAGGGGCAGTTCGATGGCGAAGGCTAGCAGCGCCAGTCGCACCAGCTCCCGCTCTGCCTCCCCCTGCCACCAGAGCAGGGCGGCCAGCACAGCGTAAAGCGGGCCATCGCCGGTGCGGGAAATGAGACGACTCACCCTCGCCTGCTGCCGGTTGTAGCCGTGAAGCAGGCAGACCCGGCACACCTGCAGGTCCCATTGCTGGATCTTGTTCATATCCCCTCCTTCCCTGAATTCTGCTTGCAGAGTAAGAAAGCGGGATGACGTTACGTTGAACAAGGGATAACAGATTTATGAAAAAAGGGCCGAATGGCCCTTTTTAATCTCGATGTTGCGGCAAAATCAGTGGCTGCCGCGCAGACCGGTCTCCATCAGACGGCAGTTGTGGTCCGCCAGACGGGCCATGAAGTGCTCATCCACTTTCAGGCCAAACACCTGCTCGTAGAGATCTTTCATCACGAACGGCTGCCACATCATGCTGAGGAAGGAGATCTTCAGCATGTCGGGATCCAGGTTGTCACCCAGCTCGCCGTTGGACTTCATGGTTTCCAGCAGGGCATCGAACTGCGGCAGCTGACGTTCCAGCAGGCGGTTCAGCACAAAATCCCGGCCCGGGCTCTTCTCGGTTGACAATGCGCTGGAGATGGCAGAGGTCAGCTCGCTGTTGGGCGCCATCACCTGATAGTAGGTGTTGAGCAGCTCGTTGAGGCTGTGATTGCTGTGTTCATCTTGCCAGGCATGGTCGAGGGGCTCGGCGACATCGCCCAACACCGCTTTGTAAAGACCCTCTTTACTGCCGAAGTAGTAGTGGATCATTGCCAGATTGGAGCCAGCAAGCTCCGCGATTTCGCGTGTAGTCACCTTGCTATAGGGAGTATTGAGAAAACGCTCACGGGCGGCAGCAAGCAACTTGTCACGAATGTCAGAACGTCCGACCGGACGACCAGGTCTACGTTTTTCCATTTAACACCTCAGATAATTCAGCCAATGCTGATAAGTCGATCTGGTTGTGCAGAGAATAGAGCACAGCAGGAATGACCAGATAATCGGTCATGGGCCGAATATGGGACAAGGAAATTTGCAATCCTTTACAATCCGATTAAATACGTCAGCAGATTGCCCCTGACCTTCCGTGTTGACACAGCATAAAAATCTCGATATTGGTAAAAGCGTTATCGACTGGAAGGAATAACAACGTCATGCGTATCGCCACCCCGCTACTACTAATCTCCCTAATCGCGTTAACTCGCGCGGGATCCTTGTAGCCGGGCTAAGGCATAGCCGGAATTTACAAAAACCCGTGCACCCTGCACGGGTTTTTTTATGCCGCCGCAGGATGCACGTTACCGAACTTAGGAAGAGGGAAGTCACATGTCAGATCGGGTCATCATATTCGACACCACCTTGCGTGATGGTGAGCAGGCCCTGGCGGCCAGTTTGACAGTCAAGGAGAAGCTGCAGATCGCCCAGGCACTGGAGCGGCTCGGTGTCGACGTCATGGAGGTGGGCTTCCCGGTCTCTTCTCCCGGCGATTTTCAATCGGTGCAGACCATCGCCCGCCACATCAAGAACAGCCGGGTCTGCGCCCTCGCCCGCGCCCTGCCCAAGGATATCGATGCCGCCGGTGAAGCCTTGCAGGTCGCCGAGGCCTTCCGCATCCACACCTTTATCTCCACCTCCTCCATTCATGTGGAGAGCAAGCTGAAAAAGAGCTTCGAGGATGTGCTGGAGATGGGGGTCAGCGCCATCAAGCACGCCCTTCGCTACACCGATGATGTGGAGTTCTCCTGCGAGGATGCCGGCCGCACCCCGATAGACAACCTGTGCCGCATGGTCGAAGCCGCCATCAAGGCCGGCGCCCGCACCATCAATATCCCGGACACCGTGGGCTACACGGTACCGACCGAGTTCTCCGGCATCATCCACACCCTGTTCAACCGGGTACCCAACATCGACAAGGCGATCATCTCGGTCCACTGTCACGACGATCTGGGACTCTCGGTGGCCAACTCCATCGGCGCGGTGCAGATGGGGGCCCGCCAAATCGAGTGCACCATCAACGGCATCGGTGAACGGGCGGGCAACTGCTCGCTGGAAGAGGTGGCGATGATCCTCAAAACCCGCGCCGACCTGCTCGGGGTGCAAACCAATATCCGTCACAACGAAATTCATCGCACCAGCACGCTGGTCAGCCAGCTCTGCAACATGCCGGTGCAGCCCAACAAGGCGATCGTCGGGGCCAACGCCTTCTCCCACAGCTCCGGCATCCATCAGGATGGGGTGCTCAAGGCGAAAAATACCTACGAAATCATCACTCCCGAGAGCATCGGCCTGACCCAGAACAACCTCAACATGACCTCCCGCTCCGGCCGCCACGTTATCAAGCACCGGATGGAGTCCATGGGCTACGCCGAGAGCAGCTACGACCTCGACCACCTCTACGGCAAGTTCCTGACCCTGGCCGACAAGAAGGGGCAGGTGTTCGACTACGACCTCGAAGCGCTGGCCTTCTTCAGCCAGATCCACGAAGAGCCCGAGCACTTCAAGCTGGAGTACCTCGGGGTGCAGAGCGGCAGCTCGGTACTGGCCACCGCCTCGGTCAAATTGAAAGTGGGGCAGGATCTGATCTGCGAAGCAGCCACCGGCAATGGCCCGGTGGATGCGGTCTACCAGTGCATCAACCGCATCACCGGCTATGAGATCCGCATCGACAAATATGCCCTCAAGAGCAAGGGCGAAGGGGAAGATGCCCTCGGTCAGGTCGATATCGTCGCCGAGTACAAGGGGCGCAAATTCCACGGCATGGGACTGGCCACCGACATCATCGAATCCTCGGCCCACGCCCTGCTCCATGTGATCAACAGCATCTGGCGCGCCGATCAGGTGGCCGAGCAGATGGAACGCAATAACAGCATCAAATCAGAAACCGTCTGAGCAGGACTCACAGCCACACAGACGGCATGGAATGACAACATCAGGACGGGGAACGTCTGAACCGGAAACCGCGCGCAGCGTCGGAGAAACCGGACAGAGGGATCTCAAAGACAATATCAGGATGGAGAGTGTATGAGCAGTTATCGGATCGCAGTATTGCCGGGTGACGGCATTGGCCCGGAAGTGATGGCCGAAGCCGTCAAGGTGCTGGAGAAGGTGCAGGCCAGGTTCGGCCTCGCCTTCGAGTATGATCACCATGACGTAGGCGGCATCGCCATCGACAACCACGGTACCCCGCTGCCGCAAAGCACCATCAAAGGTTGTGAAGCGGCCGATGCCGTGCTGTTTGGCTCGGTAGGCGGCCCGAAATGGGAACATCTGCCCCCCAACGATCAGCCTGAGCGTGGCGCCCTGCTGCCCCTGCGCGCCCACTTCAAGCTGTTCTGCAACCTGCGTCCGGCCCGCATCTACACCGGCCTCGAGCAGTTCTCCCCGCTGCGCGCCGATATCTCCGATCGCGGTTTTGACATCGCCTGTGTGCGCGAGCTGACCGGCGGCATCTACTTCGGCCAACCCAAGGGGCGCGAGGGAGAAGGGGCGAACGAGAAGGCGTTCGACACCGAGGTGTACCATCGCTTCGAGATTGAGCGCATCGCCAAGATAGCGTTCGAATCGGCGCGTGTGCGCCGTGGCAAGGTCACCTCCATCGACAAGGCCAACGTGCTCGCCTCCTCCATTCTGTGGCGCGAGGTGGTGACGCAAGTTGCCAAGTCCTATCCGGATGTAGCGCTGAGCCATATGTATATCGACAACGCCACCATGCAGCTCATCAAGGATCCGTCCCAGTTCGATGTGCTGCTCTGCTCCAACCTGTTCGGTGACATCCTCTCCGACGAGTGCGCCATGATCACCGGTTCCATGGGGCTGCTCCCCTCCGCCAGCCTCAACGAATCGGGTTTCGGCCTGTTCGAACCGGCCGGTGGTTCGGCTCCGGATATCGCCGGCAAGGGTATTGCGAATCCCATTGCCCAGATCCTCTCCGCCGCCCTGATGCTGCGCTACAGCCTGGGCCAGGAAGCCGCAGCTCAAGCCATCGAGCAGGCCGTGGCCCAGGCCCTGGCCGAGGGTTACTTCACCGCCGACCTGCATCAGGCCAGCGCCCGCCATCCGGTGCAGAGCACGTCCGAGATGGGTAGCCAGATCGCCGCCCGGATCTGAGCCGCATAACAGAGAACAAGGAAGAGAGAAGCAATGGCCAAGACCCTCTATCAGAAAGTATTCGACGCCCACGTGGTACGGGAAGTGGAAGGGGAGACCCCCCTCATCTACATCGACCGCCATCTGGTGCATGAAGTGACCAGCCCGCAGGCATTCGACGGCCTGCGCGCCATGAATCGCCAGCTGCGCCGCCCGGACCTGACCTGGGCCACCATGGATCACAACGTCTCCACCACCACCAAGGACATCGCCGCCTCCGGCGAGATGGCCCGCATCCAGATGGAGACGCTCGCCGAAAACTGCAAAGAGTTCGGGGTTCGCCTCTACGATCTCAACCACAAATATCAGGGGATCGTCCACGTGATGGGCCCCGAGCTCGGCATCACCCTGCCCGGCACCACCATCGTCTGCGGCGACTCCCACACCGCCACTCACGGCGCCTTCGGCTCGCTGGCGTTCGGCATCGGCACTTCCGAGGTGGAGCATGTGATGGCCACCCAGACCCTGAAACAGGGCCGCGCCAAGACCATGCGCATTTCGGTCAACGGCAAGCTGGCCGAGGGCATCAGCGCCAAGGACGTGGTGCTGGCCATTATCGGCAAGGTCGGCCATGCCGGTGGTACCGGCTACGTGGTGGAATTCGCTGGCGAGGCCATTGCGAGCCTCTCTATGGAAGGGCGGATGACGGTGTGCAACATGGCCATCGAGCTGGGCGCCAAGGCCGGCATGATCGCCCCCGACCAGACCACCATCGACTACATCCGTGGCAAGGAGTTTGCCCCCAAGGGCGAGGTACTGGAGCAGGCCATCACCTACTGGCAGAGCCTCAAGAGCGATGAAGGTGCCCGTTTCGATGCCGAAGTAGTGCTGGATGCCGCCGATATCGCCCCGCAGGTCACCTGGGGTACCAACCCGGGTCAGGTGATTGCCGTCAACGAGCCTATTCCGGCACCGGAATCCTTCAGCGATCTGATGGAGCAGCAATCCGCCCGCAAGGCGCTCGCCTACATGGACTTGCAACCGGGCCAGAAGCTCTCCGACGTCGCCATCGACAAGGTGTTTATCGGCTCGTGCACCAACAGCCGCATCGAGGATCTGCGTGCTGCCGCCGCCATCGCTCGCGGTCGCAAGGTGGCCGCTGGCGTGCAGGCGCTGGTGGTGCCGGGCTCCGAGCAGGTGAAGGCGCAGGCCGAAGCCGAGGGGCTGGACAAGATCTTCATCGAGGCCGGTTTTGAGTGGCGCCTGCCGGGCTGCTCCATGTGTCTGGCGATGAACAACGACCGGCTGCAACCGGGAGAGCGCTGCGCCTCCACCAGCAACCGCAACTTCGAAGGGCGCCAGGGCCGCGCCGGCCGCACCCATCTGGTGAGCCCGGCCATGGCCGCCGCCGCCGCCGTCACCGGCCGCTTCGCCGACATTCGCGCACTGTAAGAGGACATTACGATGACAGGATTCAAACAGCATAAAGGGATCGTCGTCCCCCTCGACAGCGCCAACGTCGACACCGACGCCATCATTCCCAAACAGTTTTTGCAAAAAGTAAACCGCATTGGTTTTGGCAAGCACCTGTTCCACGACTGGCGCTTTCTGGACGATGCCGGCCAGCAGCCAAACCCCGAGTTTGTACTGAACCAGCCGCAATTTGCCGGTGCCAGCATTCTGCTGGCCCGCGAGAACTTCGGCTGCGGGTCTAGTCGCGAGCACGCCCCCTGGGCGCTGGCCGACTACGGCTTCAAGACCATCATAGCCCCGAGCTTTGCCGACATTTTCTACGGCAACGCCATCAACAATGGCATGGTGCCGGTGCGTCTGAAGGAGGAGGAGGTCGACACCCTGTTCCAGCTGGTGGCCGCCAAGCCGGGCATCGAGATCGAGGTGGATCTGGAGGCCAATCAGGTACGTGCAGGTAGCCTCTGCTTCGGTTTCGAGATCGATGAATTCCGCCGTTACTGTCTGCTCAACGGCTTGGATGCCATCGGCCTGACCCTGCAGCACGAGGCCGCCATCAGCGCCTTTGAGGCGAAGCAGCCGAGCTGGATTTAACGCGCCAGTTGCAAAAAAACAAGTAGAATCAACAGGGAGCTTCGGCTCCCTGTTTTACTGTCCGCTACGCTTCCCAATTTGGGCCACCGGAACTGGCCCGTGCCACAGGAAAGGATGATGAAGAGACCGACGGCTATCCCTCTGCTCTGTGCCCTGCTGCTTGCCCTGCCTGCGGGGGCCAGCCAAACCAGCTTCAACAACAGCCTCGGCCAGATCAGCGTCGGCTGGCAGGATAGCGAAGGCAAACCCCAACAGCTCACCTACCGGCTCGAACAGGGCAAGTTGCCGCCCCTTATCGCCTATCGCCCGGCCAGAATGCAGGAGGAGGTGTTGCAGGTGTTGCTGCGGGAGGTGCGCCAGAACTACCCCGAGGTGCAGTTCACCCTCGCCCGTCCCTCGCTGGAGCTGCATCTGAAAAGCCGCAATCAGGACAAGGCGCGCGAGGCGATGGCCTTTCTGCAGTCCAGGCGGAGCAAAGAGGAGCAGGCGTGGCTGACCAAACACTACTTCCAGTACTTCAACACCCCGGACGGACAGCTGGCGGTGAAGCAGGATCATGTGCGCATCGCGCTGGAGAGTCGCAGCGGGCTGGCTCCACTGGCGGATCAACTCAAGCAGCAGGGCAGCACCGAAACGGAAGCGCGCCAGAAAACCGTGGCCCATATGCTCACCTTTATCCAGAGCATCCCCTATCAGCAGCTCGACAGCCTGAATGGAAGGCAGGGCAAGGGCTTTCTCCCGCCCCGTCAGGTGCTGGAGCAGAACCGGGGGGACTGCGACAGCAAGGTAACCCTGATGGCCGCCATGCTGGCTCAGCTCTTTCCGGAGCTGAAACAGGCCATGGTGTTCGTCCCCGGCCATGCCCTGCTGGCCGTTGACCTGCCCGCCAAGCCGGGGGATGTGACCCTCAACTGGCAGGGGCAGAACTACCTGCTGCTCGAACCTACCGGTCCCGCCACCTTGCCTGCTGGCCAAATCGCATCGACCAGCAAAACGCTGGTCGATAGCAAGCAGTTGAGTGTGCAGCCGGTTCAGGAGAAAGGCTAATCCCCTCCCTCTGCCTATGGGGAGAAAGGATTAACCCTGAGGCAGAAACTCTACCGCCAGCAGCAACCCGCTCTCCTCCTCCAGCACTCGGATAATACGGGCATGGGCTTCAAAGGGAGGCAACAGGTTGTTGTTGGTGGCAAGACTGATCCGGATGGGCTGATTGATGTCGAGCTGGTGTTCAGAGACCGCAATCCCCATGCCGTTGGCACTGAGATCCCGGCAGATCCCCTCCAGCACCAGCTGCTGCTGATAGACGGTGACCGGAGCATTGATGACCATGCGCGCAAAGGCACGCCTTTCCTTTGTATTGGTAAGCACGCGAACATCCTCTGTTGGGTGGGCGTCATCTCATGGGTATTGCACAATTGTGCTGGTCTACCCAAAAGAACGTTAATACAATGCGGTTCGTTTCTCAAACGGGGTGCGGTTTACCGCTGAGATTATACCCGTGTACCTGATCCAGATAATGCTGGCGGAGGAATTTGAGGCATGGAGCTCATTTTTTGCGCCCTCACCCGCTGGCACCTCGTTATTAACAAGTAATAAGGAGTGCCACCCATGAAGACCCTGCTGCTGGTCACCACCGGCCTGCTGTCGGCCAATGTGTTCGCCGCCGACACCCTCACCGTCTATACCTACAGCTCCTTCACTGCCGAGTGGGGTCCGGGGCCCAAGATCAAACAGGCCTTCGAGAAAGCGTGCGACTGCACCCTCAATCTGGTTCCCCTCGAAGATGGGGTCGCCATCCTCAACCGGCTGCGGCTGGAGGGCAACCACAGCAAGGCCGATCTGGTGCTGGGGCTCGACGATGCCCTCATCAGCGAAGCCAAGCAGAGCGGTCTGTTCGCCCCCCATCCCGCCAAGCTCGACAGCATCAAGGTGCCGGGTGGCTGGCAGGATGACACCTTCGTCCCCTACGACTACGGCTACTTCGCCTTCGTCTATGACAAGGACAAACTCAAGCAGCCGCCCAAGAGCCTGAAAGAGCTGGTGGAGCGGCCCGACCTCAAGGTGATCTATCAGGATCCCCGCACCTCCACCCCGGGGCAGGGGCTGATGCTGTGGATGAAGTCTGTCTACGGCGACAAGGCGCCTGCCGCCTGGGCCGAGCTGGCCAAAAAGACGGTCACCGTCACCAAGGGGTGGTCAGAGGCCTATGGCATGTTCCTCGATGGTGAAGCGGACATGGTGCTCTCCTACACCACCTCTCCGGCCTATCACCTGATTGCCGAGAGCAAGCCCCAGTATCAGGCTGCAGCCTTCGAGGAGGGTCACTACCGTCAGGTAGAAGTGGCCGCCAAGCTGAAGAGCGCCAAACAGGAGAAGCTGGCTGACCAGTTCCTGCAATTTATGGTGAGCCCCGCCTTCCAGCAGGAAATCCCGACCGGCAACTGGATGTATCCCGTTATCGACATGCCGCTGCCCAAGGGCTTCGAGCAGATGATCACCGTAGCCAAGCCGCTCGCCTTCAGCAGCGATGAGGTGGCCGCCAATCGCAAAGGGTGGATCCGCGAGTGGCTGCAAGCCGTCACCCAGTGAGCCGTTATCTGAAACTACAGGCGCGTCCCCTCTGGTGGTTGCCGGGCAGTGCAGCCACCTTGTTGATCCTGCTGTTATCCCTCGGGCCGCTCGCGGCCCTGTTGTGGCAGGCCGGTTCGCTGGCCCCCCGCACCCTGCTCGCAGATCCTTATCTGCGTCATGTGCTGGGCTTCAGTCTGGGACAGGCACTGCTCTCCACTCTGCTGAGCCTGGGGCTGGCCATTCCGGTGGCCCGCGCGCTGGCGCGGCGGCGCTTCGTTGGCCGAACCTTGCTGATCAAGCTATTTGGTCTCTCGCTGGTACTGCCGGTCATCATCGCCATCTTCGGCATTGTGGCGGTACACGGCAAACAGGGGTGGCTGCCGCAGCTGCTGCGCACCCTGGGGCTGGATCCCGGCAACTACCTCTACGGCCTGTTCGGTATCCTGCTGGCCCACGTCTTCTTCAATATGCCGCTGGCGGCACGCCTGATGCTGCAGAGCATAGAGAGCATCCCCGAATCGAGCTGGCGCCTTGCCAGCCAGCTCGGCATGCGCTCATCTCATATCTTCCGGCTGCTGGAGTGGCCACTTATTCGCGGCATATTGCCGGGGCTGGCCAGCCTCATCTTCATGCTCTGCTTCACCAGCTTCACCACAGTGCTGGCGCTGGGGGGCGGGCCGAAATCGACCACGCTGGAGGTGGCCATCTATCAGGCGCTGCGCTTTGACTTCGATCTCGCCACCGCGGGCGGATTGGCGCTGGTGCAGCTGATCCTGACCGCCGCCCTGCTCGCCCTGCAGCACAAGCTGCAGAGTACCCCGGCCAGCAGGGTGACACCCCGTCGCCCCTGCCTGCGGCCGGATCGCCATCAGCCAGGCACGGCCGTGGTGGATCTCCTCTCGCTCAGCATCGGGCTCGCCATCTTTCTGCCACCGTTGCTTGCCATCGTAGTGGCAGGCCTTCAACCCGGCCTGCTGACAGCGCTCACCTCCAGCAAGCTGTGGCAGGCGAGCGGCCAGTCGCTGCTGATTGCGCTGGCGGCAGGCACCCTGGCGACCCTGCTCGGTAGCGGCCTGCTGCTCACCAGCCGTCACCTCAAGGTACGCACCCGCCAGCGGCGAGCTGCCGCCCTTTGGGAGGCCAGCGGTTCGATGATCCTGATGCTCCCGGCGGTGGTGCTCTCCACCGGTCTCTTCATCCTGTTTATGCCGTTCGCCGATGTGTTCGCCCTCGGCCCCTGGCTGGTGGTGCTGGTCAACGCCCTGATGGCGCTACCCTACGTGCTGCGCACCCTCTCCGCCCCCATGCAGCTGGTGGTGCGCCAATACGACCGGCTGGCGGATAGCCTGGGGGTACGCGGCCTGCATCGCCTGCGACTGGTGGAGTGGCCGCTGCTGCGCCGCCCGCTGGCACTGGCGATGGCGCTGTCGATGATCCTCTCGCTGGGGGATCTCGGCGCCATCGCCATGTTTGGCAGTCAGGAGCTCACCACCCTGCCCTGGCTGCTCTACCAACAGCTTGGCAGCTATCGATTGACCGAGGCAGCCGCCACCGCTCTGCTGCTGCTGACGCTCTGTTTCTCCCTGTTCTGGCTGGTGGAGCGGGGTCTTGGAGGAAAACATGCTGAACATTGATATGCTTGCGACCAGCTACCCCGACTGGCGCGTCAGCTTCAGCGCGACCCTGCCCAAGGGAGAGATCACCGCACTGATCGGCCCAAGCGGCGCAGGTAAATCGACCCTGCTCGGGATGATCGCCGGATTCGTGCCGGTGGAGTCGGGCCGCCTCAGCTTCGATGGCGAAGATCTGCTGCCGCTGGGCCCGGCCGAGCGACCAGTCACCACCCTGTTTCAGGATCACAACCTGTTCCTCCATCTGTCGGTGTTCGACAATATCGCCATCGGCTTGCACCCGGGTCTGCGCCTGAGTGCCGCCCAGCGGGCACAGGTGATCGATGCAGCCGCACGGGTTGGTCTTGGCGAGATGTTAAACCGCCAGCCTGAACAGCTCTCCGGCGGCCAGCAGCAGCGAGTCGGGCTGGCTCGTGCGCTGGTGCGCGGCAAACCGCTGCTGCTGCTGGATGAGCCCTTCTCTGCCCTCGATCCCGCCCTGCGCCGGGAGATGCTGGCGGAAGTGGCGAGGCTAGCCTGCGAACAGGGCATTACCGTACTGATGGTCTCCCACAATCCGGAAGATGCCCAGCTGATTGCCGATCAGGTGCTGTTTGTCGACGAGGGCCGCATCGCCCTGCAAGGCAAGCCGGATATTCTGCAAAATAGCGACCATCCGGGGCTGCTGCGCTACCTTGGCCAATAGCCCTTGGGAGTAAAGACTGCGCCATGATCAAAAAAGGAGGCCGATTGGCCTCCCTTTGTATCTGGAAATATTCATTTAAATCAGAGGTTTTCCTCGGCGAACGAAGCCAGTCGGCTGCGCACCACGCCATTGAGGAAAATGTTGGCACTGCCGTCAAAATCCTTGAAACGCTCGACGATGTAGGTGAGACCCGAGGTCACAGGGCTCAGATAGTTGGAGTCGATCTGGGCCAGGTTACCGGAGCAGACGATCTTGGTACCCTCGCCGCAGCGGGTGATGATGGTCTTGATCTGGGACGCTGTCAGGTTCTGGCACTCATCCAGCAGCACGAAGGTGTTCTGGATGCTGCGCCCGCGCATGAAGTTGACCGATTTGAACTGGATGTTGGCCTTCTCCATGATGTAGCTGAGCGAGCCGCTCATGTTCTCGTCCTGCTTGTGCAGCACCTCCAGGGTGTCGGTCACCGCCGCCAGCCAGGGCATCATCTTCTCCTCTTCGGTGCCGGGCAGGAAGCCGATGCTTTCGGCAATTTCCGGGGTATTCCGGGTGACGATCACCTTCTCGTAAATGCCCTTCTCAATCACCAACTCCAGCGCAGCAGCCATGGCCAGCAAGGTCTTGCCGCAACCCGCCGGGCCGGTCAGGATAACCAGATCGATGTGCGGATCGAGCAGTGCATCCAAAGCCATTCCCTGATAGACGTTCTTGGGATGGACACCCCACGCCTTGCGGGACATCAGCCGCTCGCGGCCCAGATCCTTGATGCGGATCTTGTTGCCATCGTGGCTGAGCACCCGGGCTGCGAAGAAATTCTCCTCATCCACCAGATACTGGTTTACGTGAACCCCTTCCAGCAGATTGGCATCGATCACATGGATGGTGTCGCGGCCATGGGTCTCGCTCTCGCACTCGCCAACCCGCTCCCAAAAGCTGCCGGGCACCACCTGAAAGCCTTTAGCCAGCAGGCGGATATCGTCGATCAGCTGGTCGCTACGGTAATCTTCAACGTGAGCAAGCCCGGCCCCCTTGGCCTTGAGGCGCATGTTGATGTCTTTGGTGACCAGCACCACCTGACGCTTCAACTCGTGCTTTTGCAGATAGAGGGCCGCGTTGATGATGCGGTTGTCGGCCTCCTTGTCGGTAAACACCTCGGCATCCTGCGGCAGATGGTGATCGCTGAAGATGCAGATATTGCCGCTCGCTTCGCCAGCCAGCGGCACGCCTTGGGTGATCTGATCCGGGGTTGCATCGCGGAACACATCTTCCAGCGCACGAATGGCCACCCGCGCGTCGCGGCTGACATCCTTGTTGCGATCCTTGATGTTATCGAGCTCTTCCAGCACCGTCATGGGGATGAGCACGTCGTGCTCTTTGAAGGAGTAGATAGCGAGGGGTTCGTGAAGCAGAACGTTGGTATCCAGGATAAACAGCTTTCGGTCCGTATTGTCCATAAGCATCCTCCTTGGCACTGAAGGGCCACGTGTGTGAATCTCAGATGTCATTGAAACCACACGGCCGTGACAGTTTTATTACCCTCAACGCTACGCCCGATTTTACTATCGCGCAACAAATCACTGGGCCGCCTGATTTGATTGCGCATAAAAACAGCAATAAAAAGACCGGCACTGTGGCCGGTCTTTTCTCTATCGTTCAACTACTTGGGCATGTCTGTCAGCCGCACTTGGAGTCGCCACAGTTGAGGCAGGTCATGCAGCCATCCTTCAGCACCAGCGCCTTGGTGTGGCACTTGTAGCAGAGCGCGGCATTGGCCGGGAAACCACTGCCAGCCTGCTGCTCTTCGGCGTCCTGAGCCGCCTTCAGCTCGGCCTGCTTCTCGGCCAGAAACGCCTGCTGATGCTCGTCCAGCCCGGTTGCCTTGAGCATGCCGATCTCGGTGAGATGGCTCTCGATCACGTTGCCAATTTCAGCGATCAGCGATGGAACGTACTTGCCCTTGTTCCAGTAGCCGCCCTTGGGATCGAATACGGAACGCAGCTCCTCCACCAGGAAGGTGACATCCCCCCCCTTGCGGAATACCGCCGAGATGATGCGGGTCAGCGCCACGATCCACTGGTAGTGCTCCAGACTCTTGGAGTTGATGAAAATCTCGAACGGACGGCGAGTTTCGTGAACCGTGCCCTCGTTGAGAATGATGTCGTTGATGGTGATGAACAGCGAGTGCTCGGAGACATGCTCCGGCGTCTTCAGCTTGTAGGTGGTGCCCATCAGCCGCTCTGGGCGCAGCACGGTTTCGTGCATGTGCACTACGTCATCCTGCGCAGAGAGATCTTCTTGCGGCTCATCCTTGGTACGCACCTTGTAGGCGACGATTTTCTTGTCGATCTTCTTGACCATAATGTCGTTCTCAGAATTTACCGTAATAGCCTTCTTTCAAGGCGTCGTAGAGGTTGGCGGCCGTATGCAGCTCGCCATCGTATTCGATCTCTTCGTTCCCCTTGACGGAGATGACGGAGCCATCCTCCAGGGTGAAATCGTACAGGGTGTTCTCCAGATCCTTCTCCTTCACCAGCACGCCCTGGAAAGCCTCCGGATTGAAGCGGAAGGTGGTGCAGCCCTTGAGGCCAGAGTCCGAGGCATACATGTAGATGTCCTTGAACTGCTCGAATGGGAAATCGGTTGGCACGTTGGCAGTCTTGGAGATGGAGGAGTCAATCCAGCGCTGGGCCGCCGCCTGAATGTCCACATGCTGCGCCGGGCTGATGTCATCGGCAGTAATGAAATAGTCCGGCAGACGGCTCGCCTCATCATCGGCATAGGGCATGGCGGCCGGATTCACCAGCTCGCGGTAGGCCAGCAGCTCGAAGGAGTAGACATCGACGCTCTCCTTGCTCTTCTTGCCCGGCTTGATAACGTTGCGGCTGTAGTGGTGGGCAAAGCTCGGCTCGATGCCGTTGCTGGCGTTGTTGGCCAGAGACAGCGAGATGGTGCCGGTCGGCGCGATACTACTGTGATGGGTGAAACGCCCACCCACTTCGGCCAGCTCGGCGACCAGCGCAGGATCCACTTCGGCAACCTGCTGCATGTAGCGGCTGTAGCGCGCATGCAGCACCTTGCCCTTCACCTTGTCGCCCACCTTGATGCCATCAGCCACCATTTCCGGGCGCAGACGCAGCATCTTGCCGGTCACTTCGAACTCCTGCTCCATGATGGGGGCTGGGCCCTTCTCCTTGGCAAGACGCAGGGACTCCTGCCAGCCGGTCATCGCCAGCTCCTGGGATACCTGCTCGGTAAAGGCTACGGATGCCGCAGAGCCGTACTTGATCTGCAGCATGGTGAGGGTCGAACCAAGACCCAGGAAACCCATGCCATGCCGGCGCTTGGCTGTGATCTCCTCGCGCTGTTTGGCCAGTGGCAGTTGGTTGATCTCCACCACGTTGTCGAGCATGCGAGTAAAGATGGCCACCACCTTGCGAAACGCCTGCCAATCGAATGCCGCGTTTTCAGTAAAAGGGTCGCGCACAAACTTGGTCAGATTGACCGAGCCTAGCAGACAGGCACCGTAGGGCGGCAACGGCTGCTCACCACAGGGGTTAGTCGCGCGGATCTCTTCACAGAACCAGTTGTTGTTCATCTGGTTGACCTTGTCGATCAGGATGAAGCCGGGCTCTGCATAGTCATAGGTGGAGGTCATGATGACATTCCACAGCTTGCGGGCGGGCATGGTCTTGTAGACCTTGCAGGCGACCTGCCCCAACTCGTTGAATACAACCCCTTCCTTGTTGGGCCAGTCGGCCCATAGCACCTGAGCAGGATCGTCCAGCGCAATGCCATCCTGCTCCACCTCTTTGGCGGTGTAGGGGAAGATCAGCGACCAGGGGGCATCCTCTTTCACCGCCTTGACGAAATCTTCGGTGATGAGCAGGGAGAGGTTGAACTGACGCAGGCGGCCATCTTCACGTTTGGCCTGAATAAACTCGATCACATCGGGATGGCGGATATCCATAGTGCCCATCTGGGCGCCACGACGGCCACCGGCTGACGAGACGGTGAAACACATCTTGTCATAGATATCCATGAACGAGAGCGGACCTGAGGTGTAAGCACCGGCACCGGAGACAAAAGCACCGCGCGGGCGCAGAGTCGAGAAGTCATAGCCGATACCACAACCGGCTTTCAGGGTCAGGCCAGCCTCGTGCACCTTGCCGAGGATATCGTCCATCGAATCTTCGATGGTGCCGGAAACAGTGCAGTTGATGGTTGAAGTCGCGGGCTTGTGCTCAAAAGCCCCAGCGTTGGAGGTGATGCGGCCCGCCGGAATGGCCCCATTGCGCAGCGCCCACAGGAATGGCTCATACCAGGCCTCAGGTTCCAGCTCCTGCTCTGCCAACGCACGGGCTACCCGCTGGTAAGTCTCATCGATAGAGCTGTCGATGGGAGTACCATCCTTGCTCTTGAGGCGATACTTGCTATCCCAAATCTCGAGGGACGTTTCCTGCATGGGGATAAGGCGGGAGCCAAGCTCACTCTCCAGCACCGGGTTCGATTTAGCCATTTTCAATCAACCTTATGTGAATGCATCAACATCATGACAACAGCAGAAAACACAACCAATGGTGCCATCTAAAATTAATGGCACAACATATAGTACACCTGATGCCATGAGGGCGCCGATTCTAACCTAAAAAAATGCCCCGGCCAGCAGATTTCTGGGCCAGGGCACTTAACTGATTAATTTGCTGAGAGATTTAACACTCAGAGATAGATCAGGGCTTCTTGACGTAAACGGACGGCGTTTCACCCGCCATATTCAGATAGAACTCGTAGACGCCATCAGCATCCGGTGAGAACTTCATGTCCTCATACTTGGAGCAGGGGTTTACCGGCACCGCCTCACCCCCCAACACGGCAACACCATCACTCGGGCTCTTGTAGCCAAAGTTGGTACCGCAGCTCCAGCCTGAATCAGCAAACTTGAACTTGTAGGGGGCCCACTCTTTCTTGAGGGTGCCTTTGGCCATATAGAGCTTGTCTGCCACCTTGACTACCTTGCTTTCATCAGTCGCCATCCAGTCGTTCATCTCCCCGCGCAGGTAGATGGACTTGCCACCGAAGTCGCTGTTGTCTACCCCCGCTTGCTCTGCACCACCATTGGATGCGCAACCGCCTAATACCAGGGTTCCCGCCGCCAGCATCATCGTTACTGTTCTTTTGAACATGGGTCTATTCCTTAAATTATTGTGATTCCTTGGTCCATCATGTGGACTGAAGAATTAAACCAGAGCAGGCATCACAAGAAAGGTAGAGGCATCACATTCTGTGCTTTTTATATCCAACACATTGAACTGGTGAGGAAATATCGAACAGAAAAGAGGCCTTTTTGGGGCTTTAGAAGGGTAATCAATGAATGACAAGAAGGGGAAAGTCTAATAATCCGGTGACGTGCTGAATTGCAGGCAATAAAAAAACCCCGCTCGATGAGCGGGGTTTCTTGTATTGGGTGCCTGGCAGTGTCCTACTCTCGCATGGCGAATGCCACACTACCATCGGCGCTACCGCGTTTCACTTCTGAG
>NZ_JBGLRC010000027.1:0-54715 GCF_041402345.1 Aeromonas sp. S11(2024)
CTTCGAAAGTCAAGCGATTGTTTTCGCTTTTCTTTCGGCGCCCACTTCGCTAGGAAGCTGGCTCATCAGTTCGGCGTGTTCCGCCGTGCTGGTAGGGGCGCATTATAGGGAACCGCGCCGGGATGACAAGGGCTTTTTGCAAAAATGAGTTCGTTTGCTGAAAAAGCGAACTGAACGCCCCAAAACAGCCCCTTGGCACCTCTTTTACGCCGCTTTTTTGCTCAACTCTTCGCTTTGTGCCCGGATATAGTTGACCCAGCTGGTTGCCTTCTGCTGCCAGTTATCCTGTTGCTGTAGCTCACGGGCCAGTTCCAGCGCCTGGGCATACTGCTCCTTATTAAGGTGTGCCTGCACCAGCAACGCTTTGGCACGATTGCCTTGCTCGCCTTTTACCGACTTGATGGCGGCGAGCTGGGTCATGGCAGCATCAGTCTTGCCCTGTTGCAGCAGCAGTTCGGCGGCGCGCATGGCGGCTTTGGGCTGACCGTGCTGGTTGGCGAGCTGCTGCCAGCTATCGACCGCTTGTGACCACTCCCGGGCACCTTCCCACAATTGGGCCAGCAGTTGGCGGTTTTCAGCACTTTGCTTCATCTGTCCCTTGGCCATGGCCGCTTCCAGCAGACGGGCACCACGATAAGGCAGCCCTTGCCAGGCATAGAGACGGATCAGCTGATTGCGGGCTGACGCATCATCCATCAGTTTTCTGTCGATAGCTGTTTGCAACAGAGCCAACGCCTGATCGCCACGTTTGGCGGAGAGGTTGAGCGACACCGACTGCTGCCACCATTTGCTCTCTGTCGGCTCGTGACGGATCAGCTCGGCCGCCTGATCGGCCGCTACGCCATAACGTTGCTGAGCGGTGAGGGCGGAGAGACGAATAATGGCGGCCTGCTTCTGCCAACCCTTCTTCAACAACTGTTCGCTCTGGCTGGCTGCGTCACCGTACTGCTTGTTGTGGTAATAGAGGCCGGCCAGACGCAGGCGCAGTGCATCGTCTTGCTTGAGTGCCAGTGCCGCCTTGTAGCTGGCGATGGCACCAGACCAGTTGGATTGCTGGGCCTGAATATCGCCGCGCAGTCGCAGCAGCTGGAGCTGTTGCTGCTCGGGCCACTCTTTATAGGCAAGGGCCTGTTCGACGTAGCGGCTCGCCTGGGCGGTCTGTTGCAGATTGGCCGCCAGCGAGGCTTGCAACTGCGCCAGCCAGGCACGCTCGGCATCGCTATTTGGCTTGAGGCCGGATGCCTTGCTCTGGGCTTGTTGCCACTGACCGGACTGATAGAGCTTCATCACGGGTTCAAGCTGACGGGAGAAGTGAGGGCTGACCTCCATCGCCAGACAGGCTTGGCCGACCAGGGCCAGCAGACAGATCCAGATCCGCAACATAGTTATGACTCCAGTTTGAATTTGAGCGTGATGACTTGCACCAGCTTGTCGGTAGCGCCCGGTCTCGGCTGATAGCGCCACTTGTTGATCGCCTGAATGGCCGCCCGCTCGAACTGACGCTTGGGCTTGGCCTCGACCACTTCCACATCCTGCACGCCACCTTCGGCATTCACGCTAAAGCGCAGGGTGACGAATCCTTCGATCCCTGACTGCTGGGCACGATAGGGGTAGACCGGCTCGATCCGTTGCAGCGGCATCAGCATGTCACCTGCGCCGATACCCGCTCCCTGCTGCTGGCCGTGGTAGTTGCCACTCAATACCGGTGCGGTACTGGTCGCCACGCCGGGGGCATAGACCTGCACCGCACTGAGGCTGGAGACCAGATCCAGACTCGGCTCAACGGCCGCCAAGGGGGCTGCAGCGGGCATCGGCAGCGGTGTCGAGGCCAATGCAGCGGGAGGCTCTGGCAGAGGCTCGGGCTCCTGCGGCACCGGACGCTCGCGCACCTGCACCTCGGTCACCTCGTTCTGCATATTGATGACGATGGGCTTCTGCTCTCTCGCCACCTTTTCGCCCCGGGGCGGTTCAACCAGCGTGGCCATGAACAGCAGGATACCCAGACTGAGGGCAATCCCCAGCCCCAGGCTCATCAGCTTGTATTTCATTTCGGCGCCACCGCCACGGCGATATTGGCGATACCCGCCGCCTTGGCCTCATCCATCACCCGCACCACCTTGCCGTGGGGCACACGCTCGTCGGCCTGGATCACCAGACTGGCATCTGGCTGCTCTGCCAGCAGACGGGCGATGGTGGCCTGTACCCGCTCCATATCGATCTGCTTGCGGTCGAGGAAGATCTGACCCTGAGCCCCGATCGCCAGCATGATGCTGGAAGATTTCTGCGCCTTGGCCTGACTGGCCTGGGGCCTATGCACCTCGAGCCCGGCTTCACGCACGAAGGAGGTGGTGACAATAAAGAAGATCAGCATGATGAACACGATATCCAGCATGGGGGTCATGTCGATCTGCACTTCGTCACGCTGGCGTTTGGATTGCCGTCTCATTGCATTACCTTCTCTTCTCGCAGGCCGTCCCGGGTCTTGGCCAGCGCACGCTTGGCCTGACTCTCGAGCCGACTGAGTAACAACACGCCGGAGAGCGCCACCACCATGCCTGCCATGGTGGGGATGGTGGCGCGGGAGATCCCGCCCGCCATGCTCTCCGGGTTAAAGCGGTTGGCCGCAGCCAACGCATCGAATACGCCGATCATGCCGGTCACTGTGCCCAGCAACCCCAGCATGGGGCAGAGCACCACCAGGGTGCGGATGAAGATCAGATGACGGTTAAGTTCCAGCTCCGCCTGCGCCAGCCAGCGGCTGCGGATTGCCCGGGCGTGCCAACTGTGGCGCTCGCTGCGGGCCTGCCAGCGGCCGAGCAGCTGTTGCTGCAAGGGGCCAAAACCCAGATTGAGGTAGAGCAGCCGCTCGATCATCAAAATCCACATCAGCACCAGCAGGGCCAGAATGACCCAGAGCACCGGGCCGCCACGGCCCATGAAGCTCTGCAGCTGTTGCCAGATGTCGAGCATCATGCTGCTCGCTCCATCCCGTTGTTATTGCTCTCGGCGCGCTCGGCCAGAATGCCGGCCACCTGCTGCTCCAGTACATTGGAAAGCTCGGTGAAGCGCGATTGCAGCAGGCTGTGGGCCAGGATCAGCGGAATGGCCGCCACCAGACCCTGTACCGTGGTAACCAGCGCCATGGAGATGCCGCCCGCCATGATCTTGGGATCGCCGGTACCAAACTGGGTGATGGCCTGGAAAGTGCCGATCATCCCGGTCACGGTACCGAGCAGACCCAGCATGGGGGCGATGGCCGCGATTACCTTGACCATGCCGATGCCGCGCTCCATGCGAGGAGTCTCCTGCAGGATCGCCTCATCAAGACGCAGCTCGAGGGTCTCCATGCTCAGCTCGGGGTGTTTGTCTGCCACCGTCAGCACCCGGCCGAGGGCGTTGTCGGCGTGATACTCGCCGCTCTTGAGCTGGCGACGAACCCGACCCAGCTCACGAGAGAGGCTCCACAGCCGTACCGCAGCAATTCCCAGACCGATGGCGGCCAGCAGCACGATAATGGCGCCAACCTGACCACCTTGCTGTACCTGCTGCCAGAAGGTGGGCGCCTGTGCCAGCATCGCCAGCAGAGTGCCATGCGAAGGATCCAGCGGCAGCGCTTCCCCTTCCTGACCCTGATAAGCCGCAACGGCAGAGAGCACGCTACCGGGCAGACCCAGTACCGGGCTCAAGCCTTCGGCGGTCGGTTGCAGGAAGCCTTCGCTCCCCAGCAGGGCAAAACTGCCAACCCGGGTCAGTGACTGCTCGCTGGCAGCCCCCTGGGCATCGAGCACCTTGCCGTTGAACCGGGCAATCCGGCCAGATTCACGGATCTCCTGCAGCAGCGTGGCGGGCAGCAAGGCGAGGGCGGCGCGATCCGGCACCTGTTTATCCTGTGCCATGGCTTTCAGCGGGGCGAGACGCTCCGGGTACTGGCCCTCGACGGCGGATTCGCTCAGCAGCTTGACTGCATCGCTGGCGCCCTGACGGGTGACCGCGAAGATCTCGTTCATATCGCCGGAGGCTTGCTCCCACTGGGCGTTAAGCTCGACCAGCTGCTTCTCGTTGCTGGCGAACTTGCCGGCCAGCTCCTTGCTCAAGCGCTGGGCCTCGGCCAGTCTGGCGCGGGCAGTGCCGAGCTCCTTGGCAACGGTCGCCAGATCTTGCTGAGCCTGCTGTTCACGAGCCTGTTCCTGCTGCTGCCACTCATCAGCGACAGCGGCGTTGGTACCGCAGGAGAGGGCAATAAGGAGGGGGAACCACTTCATGGTGACTCTCATGATTGGGCCTCCAGACTGCGGCTGACAGAGAGGGGGACATTGAGCAACTGGGGAACTTTCTTGTCGGCGGCCACATCCATCGCCTCGGCGATAGGGGAGAGCCACTGGCTATCGAGGGCTTGCCACTGCTTCGCCTCGGCAGACCAGCGCCATGCCTGACTGCGATCGGCCGTCATTGCCAGCAGGGAGACCCGACCCAGCGCCAGCACATCGACCCGACGCGGAGCACCATCCAGCTCCAGCTCGGCGGAATAGCTGTCCATCCGGCTGCCGTACTCGGCTTCGATCTGATAGGCCTGCAGCAGCTGACGGAATTTCTCTGCCTCGCTAACGTCTGCGCGGGCCAGGGTCGCTTTCAACTGTTCAACCCGCGCCAGCCGATCTTCCTTGCGCAGCGGGATGTCGTTTTGCACCAGCTGTTCCAGATCTGCCTGCATCTGCAACATCAGCGGGATCAAGCCCTGACGGGTCTCTTGCACCGCTTCCAGCTGCTGGCTCAATTTACCCAGCTCATTTTGCTGATCGGCCACCAGAGATTGCATGTAGCGGTTGTAGGCTTCGAGGTCACGCAGTTGCAGCTGGGCGTTTTGCAGCTCCAGTCGTGCGGCAACAGCGGCATCGGCGGCTTTTTCCACCCGCTGCTGGGAGGCTTTCCCGGCAGCTATGCTGTTCTTGAGGGCGGGAGCAACCAGCTCATCCCCGATGGCAGCAAAGTGGACTGACAGTGGCAGCAGGGCCACACCCCATAATTTGTTCATTGAAATACATCTTACTAATGATAACTATTATCATTATCTCAAATGCAGGGCGGACTGGCAACGAGAGGATTTTCTTGGCCTTTATGCACAAAAACAGGATAATTTTTAAGCACGCACGGAATAAGTGGCGCCAATAGCCACCGCACAAATATAAATAACGATAAAAAATCTTTTCGATCAGTGTGATAGAGATCGAAAAAGGAGAAAGTAATGCTCAACGATGCGATCTGGGAACATATCGACAAGTTCACCAAGGCAACAAAAACCAGCGATATCCAGCAACTGCTGGAGCGCTTCAGTCATCAAATGGGCTTTGATTACTTTCGGCTGCTGATTATTTTCCCCATCAGCATGCAAAAATCCCACGTGGCACTGTTCAACAACTGTCCGACCACCTGGTTTGACGCCTACAGTGAAAACCAGTATCTGACCCAGGATCCGGTGGTCTATCTGGGGCTGAAACAGACCCAGCCGATCTTCTGGAACAAGCTCGACTGCGACTCGCCCTGGCTGCCCAGCGCCAGCCGCGACGTGATGAACCTGGCCGCTGATTTCGGGGTACGCAATGGCGTCTCCTTTCCGCTGCACACCCCGCAGGGGGAGCACGGCATCCTCTCATTCATCACCAAGGAGAAATCCAACTCCGACCTGATGTTTGAAAATGTCCCGCTGCTGTCGTTCTGCGCCAGCTACATCTTCAACTCCGCACTGCAACTGATCAAAAGCAGACCGGATATGATGAAGTACCTGACCGAACTGTCGGATCGGGAGAAGGAGTGCCTGTTCTGGGCCAGCGAGGGCAAGACCTCCTGGGAGATCGCCACCATCCTCGGCATCAGTGAGCGGACGGTCAACTTTCACCTGACCCAGGTGACCAACAAGACCGACTCAAAGAACCGCAGTCAGGCCATCGCCAAAGGGATCACCAGCGGCATCATAGTGCCCTCCCTCGACGAGGTCACCATCACCAACCTGCGGCTGTCGTAACCCCTCAGCAGCAACAAAAAGAGCCGCAATTGCGGCTCTTTGTCATTTGAGAGAGTGACTTACTCGACGGTCACCGATTTTGCCAGGTTGCGCGGCTGGTCAACGTCAGTGCCCTTGATCAAGGCAACGTGGTAGGAGAGCAGCTGCAGCGGCACGGTATAGACGATGGGGGCGATCACCTCTTCCACATGGTTGAGGTTCATGACCCGCATGGTCTCGTCGCTCTTGAAGCCGGTATCGGCATCGGCGAACACGTAGAGGATACCGCCACGTGCGCGCACCTCTTCCACGTTGGACTTGAGCTTCTCCAGCAGATCGTTGTTCGGCGCCACCACAATGATGGGCATCTCGGCATCGATCAGCGCCAGCGGGCCGTGCTTCAGTTCGCCAGCGGCATAGGCTTCGGCGTGGATGTAGGAGATCTCTTTGAGCTTGAGCGCCCCCTCCATGGCGATGGGGTACTGGCTGCCACGGCCGAGGAACAGGCTGTGCTGCTTGTCGGCAAACTCTTCGGCCAGGGTTTCGATATCCTTGGCCAGCGCCAGGCTCTCTTTAATACGCAGCGGCAGGGCTTGCAGCGCCTTGACCAGTTCAGCCTCGGCGGCGGCGCTCAGGTGGCCACGGCAGTGACCGACCGAGGCCACCAGCATCAGCAGGCCAGCCAGCTGGGTGGTGAATGCCTTGGTGGAGGCCACACCAATTTCTGCCCCCGCGCGGGTCATAAAGGCCAGATCCGATTCACGCACCAGCGAGGAGCCCGGCACGTTGCAGATAGCCAGCGAGCTCATGTAGCCGGATTCCTTGGCCAGACGCAGCGCCGCCAGGGTATCGGCGGTCTCGCCGCTCTGGGAGAGGGTCACCAGCAGGCTGTTGGGGCGCACTACCGATTTGCGATAGCGGAACTCGGAGGCGATCTCCACATCGCAGGAGACGCCAGCGATCTCTTCGAACCAGTAGCGGGCCACCATGCCGGAGTGATAGGAGGTGCCGCAGGCAACGATCTGCACGTGCTCCACCTTGTCAAAGATGGCGCGTGCGCCGTTGCCGAACGATTCGACCACCACGTGATCGCTGCCCAGACGCCCTTCCAGGGTGTTGGTGATCGCTTTGGGTTGCTCGTGGATCTCCTTGAGCATGTAGTGACGGTATTCGCCCTTGTCACCGGCATCGTGGGAGAGTTCGGACTCCTGCTCTTCACGCACCACGGCGTTGCCGTTGGTATCGAAGATGTGCACGTCGCGGCGGGTCACTTCGGCCACATCACCCTCTTCCAGGAAGATGAAACGGCGGGTCACCGGCAGCAGCGCCATCTGGTCGGAGGCAATAAAGTTCTCGCCGATACCACGGCCGATCACCAGCGGTGAACCGGAGCGGGCCACCACCACGCGGCTGTCGTCGCGATTGTCCATCACCACGGTACCGTAGGCTCCGCGCAGCTGCTTCACCGCAGTCTGCATGGCGGCCAGCAGGCTACCGGCGCTCTTCAGCTCGTGATGGACCAGATGGGCAATCACTTCGGTATCGGTGTCGGAGCTGAACACATAGCCCAGCGCCTTCAACTCTTCCCGCAGCTCTTCGTGGTTCTCGATGATGCCGTTGTGCACCACCACGATATGCTCGGAGACGTGGGGGTGGGCGTTGCGTTCGGAGGGCTCGCCGTGAGTGGCCCAGCGGGTATGGGCGATGCCGGTACCGCCGTGGACGGACTGCTCGTCGAGCGCCTTGGCCAGCTCGGCCACCTTGCCCAGACGGCGAACCCGCTGCAACGGCTGGTTGGCGCTGAACACGGCCACACCGGCGGAGTCATAACCGCGGTACTCCAGACGGCGCAGGCCCTCTACCAGAATTTCAGCCACATCACGTTGGGCGACAGCCCCGACGATGCCACACATACACTTCTCCTTGAGATGCAAATCGTAAAGTCAGTTGGATGGTTCAGAGCTCGATGTCAGCAAGTGACCGGGGCGCAGATAAGCGTCACCCCCTGGGCTTGAATCTGTTCTCTGGCCTCGCTGGCCAGCCCCTCGTCGGTCACCAAGGTATGGATGCTCGACCAGGGAAGTTCGAGATTGGGGATCTTGCGGCCGATCTTTTCCGATTCGACCATCACAATGACCTCCCGCGATACCTCGGCCATGACCCGCGACAGGCCCACCAGCTCGTTGAAGGTGGTGGTGCCACGTTCCGGGTCGATACCGTCGGCACCGATAAAGAGCTGGTCGAAGTCGTAGGAGCGCAGCACCTGTTCCGCCACCTGCCCCTGGAAGGATTCGGAGTGAGGGTCCCAAGTGCCACCGGTCATTAACAGGGTAGGCTCATTTTCCAGCTCGCGCAGGGCTCCGGCCACATTGAGGGAGTTGGTCATCACGATGAGGCCGCGCTTGTTGCCCAGCATGGGGATCATGGCGCTGGTGGTGCTGCCGCTGTCGATGATGACGCGGTTGTGATCACGCAGCCGCTCGGCCGCCGCACGGGCAATGGCTAACTTTCGGTTCGAAACTTGTTCAGGGTTGACCTCGACCACCATCTCGCTCGGCAAAGGGACAGCACCACCGTAACGGCGCAGCAGCAGACCACCGGTCTCCAGTACCGCCAGATCTTTACGGATGGTCACTTCGGAGGTAGAAAAGTGTTTGGCGAGAGCGTCGACGCTCACTTCACCCTGCTCTTGTACCAGGGTCACTATGGTGTGACGGCGTTGTTGAGTATTACGTTTGGTCATTTTTAAGTTTCGATTCGAAAGAACATCGAAATATTAGCCCCTTTTTCGGAAAAATAAAACAGCAAATAGGATCCGATTTGGTTCGATGCCAGAATGGGGTGCCAATTTGCGACGAGGATGCCATGCAAAAGAGAGTCATCTGGCTGGTGGAGGATGAGGCCAGCATCGCCGACACCCTGATTTACGCCCTGCAGACCGACGGGTTCGAGGTGGAGTGGTTCATGCTGGGCCAACAGTTGCTGACACGACTGGAACAGACTCGACCCGACTTCCTGATCCTCGATGTGGGGCTGCCCGACATCAGCGGCTTCGAACTCTGCAAGCAGGTGAGGGCGCTGACCGATATCCCCCTGATGTTCCTCACCGCCCGCAGCGAGGAGATAGACCGGCTGATCGGGCTGGAGATCGGTGCCGACGACTATGTGGCCAAACCCTTCTCGCCACGGGAAGTGTGTGCCCGGGTGCGGGTCATCCTGCGCCGCAGCCAGCCCGTCGCCCCCCAGCCCAGCGCCCTGCTGGTACTGGATGAGGAGCGGGCCCGCATTCACTTTCGCGGCCAGCCGCTGGCCCTCACCCGCTACGAATATCTGCTGCTCAAGACCCTGATGCTGGCGCCGGGGCGGGTCTACTCCCGCCAGCAGCTGATGGATCTGGTGTGGCAGGATGCGGAGGAGAGCCTGGATCGCACCGTCGATACCCACATCAAGACCATCCGCGCCAAGCTGCGCGAACATGATCCAGAAGCCAACCTGATCCTCACCCATCGCGGGCTGGGCTACAGCCTGGAGCTGGCATGAGACTCGGGTTGCAACTGCTGTGCGGCCTGCTGCTGATCTTCGCCCTGGCCGCCTGGTTCGTGCTGGAGATCTTCGTCGAGGAGATAAAACCGGGGGTGCGCAGCGCCACCGAGGATACTCTGGTAGACATGACCCAGCTGCTGGCACCGCTGGCGCTCGATGATCTGAAAGAGGGCAATATGATGAACGGGCGGTTGGCCAGCGCCTTCGCCCGCCTCAACCAGAATCCCATCAATGCGATGATCGATGGCCACCTCAAGCAGCAGGCGGAGTACCGCATCTATGTCACTGACCAGAAGGGTATGGTGATTTACGACTCCGACGGCACGGATCTGGGCAAGGATTATTCCCGCTGGAACGATGTCTACCGCACTCTGCGCGGCCAGTATGGCGCCCGCAGCACCCGCACCGATCCCGACGATGCCGCCAGTTCGACCATGTATGTGGCGGCGCCGCTGCGGGAAGGGGCCGAGATCATCGGCTCCCTCACCGTCGCCAAACCCAATCGCACCCTGATGCCCGCCATCGAGCGGGGGGAACAGGAGCTGCTGCGGGCCGGCGGCCAGATGCTGCTCATCTCGCTGCTGATCGGCAGCCTGCTGGTGTGGTGGCTCAACCGCGCCATCGGCAAGCTGGTGCACTACGCCGACTCGGTCAGCAAGGGGGAGGCGGCACCGCTGCCAAAGCTGCACACCGTCGAGCTGGATCGGCTCGGCCGCTCGCTGGAAACCATGCGCCACCAGCTCGATGGCAAAAGCTACATCGAGGACTACGTCCACAGCCTGACCCACGAGCTGAAGAGCCCGCTGGCCGCCATTCGCGGGGCAGGGGAGATTTTGGCCGAAACGCCGCCCCCCGAAGTTGCCAAACGGTTTATCGGCAACATCAATCTGGAAACCGCACGCATGCAGCAGCTGATCGAGCGAATGCTGCAACTGGCACGGCTGGAGTCAGGGCAGGGGCTGGATCGCCAGTCGGTGGAACCGGCAAAACTGGGCAAGCGCACCCTCGATGCCCGCCAGATCATCGCCCAGCGCCGTCAGGTCGAGTTGGTGGCCGAGCTGGCCAGCGCGCCGAAACAGAAGTGGGATCCGCTGCTGGTGGAGCAGGCCATCGGCAACCTGCTGGACAACGCCATCGACTTCTCTCCCGCCAACGGGCAGGTCACCCTGAGCGGCAGCCAGCAGGAGGAGGGCTACTGTTTTCGGGTCACCGACAGCGGCCCCGGCATTCCCGACTACGCCCTGCCGCGCATCTTCGAGCGCTTCTACTCCTTGCCGCGCCCGGACAAGGGCAAAAGCAGCGGTCTGGGGCTCAGCTTCGCCCATGAGGTGGCCCACCAGCATGGCGGCTGTCTGACCCTGAGCAACCGGCCGGAAGGAGGCGCGCTGGCGGAACTCTGGCTGCCGTTCGCCTAGTCACCCCCGCAACTTCACATTCCCCACACAAAGCGGCATTAGACTGCCGCTTTCTCTCATCCATTTGCTCAAGGAAATGCTATGTCCCGCCTGCTTCTCTCCAGCCTACTGGCTGCCGGTCTGCTCGCAGCCCTGCCTGCCTCAGCCGCCAGCGGCTGCTTTCTCTATGCCGACGGCAACGGCCAGACCCTCTCCAGCGAAGGGGACTGCTCCAGCCAGCTACCGCCCGCGTCCACCTTCAAGATCCCGCTGGCGCTGATGGGTTACGACAGTGGCTATCTGGTGGATGAAGAGCATCCGGCACTGCCTTACAAACCGAGCTATGACGGCTGGCTGCCCGCCTGGCGTGAAACCACCACCCCGCGCCGCTGGGAAACCTACTCGGTGGTCTGGTTCTCCCAGCAGATCACCGAATGGCTGGGGATGGAGCGCTTCCAGCAATATGTCGACCGCTTCGACTACGGCAACCGGGATCTCTCCGGCAATCCGGGCAAACATGACGGCCTGACCCAGGCCTGGCTCAGCTCCAGCCTTGCCATCAGTCCGGAGGAGCAGGCCCGCTTCCTCGGCAAGATGGTGAGCGGCAAGCTGCCGGTCTCGGCGCAGACCCTGCAGTACACCGCCAATATCCTCAAGGTGAGCGAGATCGACGGCTGGCAGATCCACGGCAAGACCGGCATGGGCTACCCGAAAAAGCTGGATGGCAGCCTCAACCGCGATCAGCAGATCGGCTGGTTCGTCGGCTGGGCCAGCAAACCGGGCAAGCAACTGATCTTCGTCCATACCGTGGTGCAAAAGCCCGGCAAGCAGTTCGCCTCTATCAAGGCTAAAGAAGAGGTGCTGGCCGCCCTGCCTGCACAACTTAAAAAGCAGTGATCTCGCTTCCCCCCAGATAAACCCCGATAACCACGGTCAGCCCACCAGCGACGGGCTGACCGCCATTCGTAAACGAGACAAACATGAAATTATTTCTATTGCTGCTCTGGCTTCCGGCCAGCATGGCGCTGGCTGCCTGTGATCTCTCCGACCGCCTGACACGGCAGGGAGAAGTCATCCATGATCGGCTAAACCACCTCGAATGGCAGGCGTGCAGCCTGGGCAGCGAGTGGCAGAAAGGGAAAGGTTGCGTGGGCACACCTGCCCTGCTGACGCTGCTTGAAGCCAAGGATGAAGCTGCCCGCCTTGGCGATGGGTGGCGACTCCCCAGCATCGAGGAGCTCTTCACCCTGCTCGACGAAAATTGCCGGATGCCAATGACAGACCCGCGCTTCTTCTCCGATATCCATGACAACGGGGAAAATTCAGCCCCCTACTGGACCTCCAGCTCCATTGAGGAGATGCCGGAACTGGTCTATTACATCGATTTTATGCACGGACTCATCGACGGCCACACCGATCGTTTCGCACAAGCCGCTCGGTTGGTGCGCTCCCGCCCCTGAACAATCCCACGGCGTCTGATGGCGCCATTTTTCAACAGTTCACAGCCACTTCACACAAGCCCATCACCACTTCACGCCGGACTGACAGACTCACTCCATCCAACAAGGAGACGTGTCATGGTCAAACAGATATTCACCCACAAGATATTTCTGCTGCTGTTGCTCAGCCTGTTGTTGATGGTGCCGGTGCAATCCATCATGGAGCTCAACCGGGAGCGTCAGGCTTACCACAGTCAGGCCATTCACAGCATCATGGCCAGCAGCAGCGGCCCGCAACGGCTGATGGGGCCTATTATCGTGCAGCCCTATACCCGTTCGGTGACGGTCGAGCAGGAGGGCAAGCGCTTCGTCCGTCAGGAGCAGATCTACCGCTACCTGCTGCCGGAGCAACTGGATATCAGGGCCAACATGGAGGTGACCCCGCGCAAGCTGGGCATCTATCAGGCGCAGGTCTATCAGACCCGGCTCTCCCTCTCGGGCCGCCTGCCAACCCGGCAGAGTCTGCTGAATGACGCGACCTCACCGCTCGGTGAAACGGCCGAGCTGGTGGCGGGCAAACCCTACCTGAGCCTGGTGCTCTCCGATGCCCGCGGTATCAACAGCGTTCCCGAACTGCAACTCGACACACAGCGGATCCCGTTTGCCCCCGGCGCCCGCCTCGGTGACGCACTGGCGGGTATCCATGCCCCACTCGACAGCCTGCAGCAGCAGGATGGCACCTTCCATCTGGAGCTCAATCTACAGGGGATGAACGCCCTCGACATAGTCCCGCTGGGCAAGGAGAGCACCCTGCAGCTGGCGGGAAACTGGCCCCATCCCAACTTTATCGGTGACTTTCTGCCGGGTAGTCGCACCCTGAGCCCACAAGGGTTTGAGGCCAACTGGCAAACCAGTTGGTTCGCCAGCGACATGGAGACCCGCTTCAACCGGATGATGAACGGGGGCGATAGCCATCTCTCCACCTTCAGCGTCAGTCTGGTGCAGCCGGTGGATCACTATCAGCTCAACGAACGGGCGGCCAAATATGCCCTGCTCTTCATCGGCCTCACCTTTATCAGCTTCTTTATGTTCGAGCTGCTCAAGGGGCTGCGGGTTCACCCGATCCAGTACGCGCTGGTGGGCATGGGGCTGGCCATCTTCTATCTGGTGCTGCTGGCGCTGACCGAACACCTCGGTTTTGGCTGGGCCTATCTGGTGGCCGCGCCGGCCAGCGTGCTGCTCAACGGCTTCTATCTAAGCCATGTGCTGGGCGGCCCGAAGCAGGGGATCGGCTTCGCGGCGCTGCTAGGGCTGGTCTATGCCATCCTCTACAGCCTGCTGCAGGCCGAAGAGATCGCCCTGCTGCTCGGCGCCCTGCTCTTGTTCGCCACCCTGACGCTGATCATGATGCTGACCCGCAAGCTCGACTGGTATCAGGTGATGGACTACAGCGCACCCGCGACCACATGGGCGGCCCCCCAGTCATCGACCAGTGACACCAACCATCAGTCATAAGCCAAAAAAAAACCGGCGCCATCAGGCGCCGGTTCTATTTTATTGATCGGGCATCACTTCTTCTTGACCGGACGAGCCCAGTTTTTGATGTGACGCTGGGGCACCCGGGTGATCACCAACTCGTTCTCGGCCACATCCTTGGTGATGGTAGAACCCGCCCCCAGAGTCGCCCCCTTGCCGATGCGCACTGGCGCCACCAGCTGGGTATCGGAACCGACAAACACATCATCCTCGATGATGGTCTGGAATTTGTTCACCCCGTCGTAGTTGCAGGTGATGGTACCGGCACCAATATTCACCTTGGCACCCACCTCGGCATCACCCAGATAGGTCAGATGACCGCACTTGGAACCAACCCCCAGACGGGCCTTCTTCATCTCGACGAAGTTGCCAACGTGGGCATCCTGCTCCAGCACGGCACCCGGGCGCAGACGGGCAAACGGGCCGACCGAGCACTGATCCGCCACCTGAGCCCCTTCAACGATGGAGTAGGGCTTCACTTCGGTGTGATCGCCAATGACGCAATCCTTCAGCACGGCACCGGCACCGATACGGACGTGGTTGCCGAGGATTACCTTGCCTTCGATGATCACGTTGACGTCGATCACCACCTCTTCACCGATCTCGAGGGTTCCGCGCAGATCGAAGCGGGCCGGGTCGATCAGGGTGGCACCGGCGATCATCAGTTTCTCGGCCTGCATCTGCTGATAGCTGCGCTCAAGAGCAGCCAGCTGTACCCGATTGTTGGCCCCTTCCACTTCAGCGGCACGCTCCGGATGGACCGCAGCAATCGGGCAGCCATCGGCGTGCGCCATGGCGATCACGTCGGTCAGGTAGAACTCACCCTGGGCGTTCTTGTTGTCGAGACGAGACAACCATTGACGCAACTGGCCCCCATTGGCCACCAGCACGCCGGTATTCACCTCACGGATCGCCAGCTGTTCGGCATTGGCATCCTTCTGCTCGACGATGCCGACTACCTGACCGTTTTCACGGACGATACGGCCATAACCGGTGGGGTTGTCCAGTACCACAGTCAGCAGTGCCATCCCGTTTTCAGCCTTGGCAGCCAGCAGTCGCAGCAGGGTCTCGGGCTGGATCAGCGGGGTATCGCCGTATAGCACCAGCACGTCGTCTTCATCCTTCCAGAACGGGATGGCTTGGGCGACGGCGTGACCGGTCCCCAGCTGTTGCGCCTGCAGCACCCAGTTCACATCGGCCGCCACGATCCGCTCTTTCAGCAGCTCGGCACCGTGGCCATAAACCAGATGCAACTGCTCGGCACCGACCTGACGGGCGGTATCGATCACATGGGAGACCATGGGTTTGTTGGCTACCGGGTGCAGTACCTTGGGCAGGGAAGAGCGCATACGGGTACCTTTACCCGCAGCCAGGATCACGACGTTGAGAGACATGACTTCGACCTTGAACTTGTGTGGAAATACTCGGCGGAGTCTATCGAACGGGTAAAAAAAAAGCGACCCGAAGGTCGCTTTTTACATCACCGTTATTAGCGGTAATTCTTTTTGACGATATCGATGACTCGCAGTTGAGCCATCGCCTTGGCCAGCTCGGTGGCGGCCTGGGCGTAGTCGATATCACCATGGGAGCTGTGGATCCGCTCTTCGGCTGCACGCTTGGCTTCCTGGGCTTTCGCCTCATCCAAGTCGTCAGCACGAATCGCGGTGTCCGCCAGCACGGTCACGGATTCAGGTTGTACTTCCAGCATACCGCCGGAGATGTACAGCACCTCTTCAGTTCCGTTCTGCTTCACCAAGCGGACCAGGCCCGGCTTGATGGCAGTCAGCAACGGAGCATGACCGTGGCGGAGACCCAACTCACCTTCGGAGCCTGATACCTGAGCGGATTGCACGCGACCGGAAAACAGTTTTCCTTCGGCGCTCACCACGTCCAGGTGAAAGGAGATCATCTCTGCCATGGGCCCTCCTGTCGAGGCTTACAGTTTCTTGGATTTCTCGACGACTTCGTCGATACCGCCAACCATGTAGAACGCCTGCTCGGGCAGATCGTCATACTCGCCTTTCAGGATGCCCTGGAAACCACGGATGGTCTCTTTCAGCGGCACGTATTTACCCGGAGAACCGGTAAACACTTCTGCTACGAAGAACGGCTGGGACAAGAAACGCTCGATCTTACGGGCACGGGCTACGGTCAGTTTGTCTTCTTCTGACAGTTCATCCATACCCAGGATGGCGATGATGTCCTTCAGCTCTTTGTAGCGCTGCAGTACGGTCTGAACGCCACGAGCGGTCTCGTAGTGCTCTTTGCCAACCACCAGCGGATCCAGCTGACGAGAGGTAGAGTCCAGCGGGTCAACGGCCGGGTAGATACCCAGTGCCGCGATTTGACGGGACAGTACGACGGTCGCATCCAGGTGGGCGAAGGTGGTCGCCGGAGACGGGTCAGTCAAGTCATCCGCAGGAACGTAAACGGCCTGTACGGAGGTGATGGAACCGGTCTTGGTGGAGGTGATACGTTCTTGCAGAACACCCATCTCCTCGGCCAGAGTCGGCTGGTAACCTACTGCAGAAGGCATACGGCCCAGCAGTGCGGATACTTCGGTACCGGCCAGGGTGTAACGGTAGATGTTATCTACAAAGAACAGTACGTCACGACCCTCGTCACGGAACTTCTCGGCCATGGTCAGGCCGGTCAGCGCAACGCGCAGACGGTTTCCGGGCGGCTCGTTCATCTGACCGTAAACCAGAGATACTTTGTCCAGTACGTTGGACTCCATCATCTCGTGGTAGAAGTCGTTACCCTCACGGGTACGCTCACCAACACCGGCGAACACAGAGTAACCACTGTGCTCGATCGCGATGTTACGGATCAGCTCCATCATGTTTACGGTTTTGCCTACACCGGCACCACCGAACAGACCAACCTTACCACCCTTGGCGAACGGGCATACCAGGTCGATAACCTTGATGCCGGTCTCCAGCAGATCGTTGCTGTTGGACTGATCTTCGTAGCTGGGGGCAGCGCGGTGGATAGACCAGCACTCTTCTTCACCGATCGGACCTTTTTCGTCGATTGGCTCGCCCAGTACGTTCATGATCCGACCCAGAGTCGCAGTACCGACCGGAACCTGGATGGATTTACCGCTATTCACTACTTCCAACCCACGACGCAGACCGTCGGAGGAGCCCATGGTGATGCAACGAACGACGCCGCCACCGATCTGTTGCTGAACTTCCAGCACCAGACCCTGGCCTTGACCTTCGCTAACGACCTTCAGTGCATCGTACACCTGGGGCACGGCATTCTGCGGGAACTCGATGTCCACCACAGCGCCGATGATTTGGACGATGAAACCGTTACTCATGTCAAATCCTCTAAACCTTTGATAACCCTTGCCTTACACCGCAGCAGCACCGGATACGATCTCTGTCAGCTCCTGGGTAATACTGGCCTGACGGGCCTTGTTGTATACCAGTTGCAGATCGTTAATCAGGTTACCGGCGTTGTCAGTCGCGGCTTGCATGGCAACCATTCGGGCTGCCTGTTCACTTGCCAAGTTTTCCACTACCCCCTGGTAAACCTGAGATTCGACATAGCGAACCAGCAGGGTATCCAGCAGCTTCTTGGGATCCGGCTCATAGAGGTAATCCCAGTGGTGTTTCTTGGCGAGCTTGCTGTCTTCAGTTACGGGCAAAGGCAGCAGTTGATCGACCCGTGGTTGCTGCACCATGGTGTTGACGAACTTGTTGTACACCAGATACAGCTTGTCAATCTCACCGTTGTCGTAAGCCTTCAGCATGACCTTGACTGAACCAATCAGGTCATTGACGCTCGGACTATCGCCCAGTCCTGCGACATGAGCTTTAACCTTGGCGCCGTGCCGTTCAAAGAAGTTGGAGGCCTTGTTACCGATCAGTGCCAGGTCAACCTTGGCACCTTTCGCGCTCCATTGCTTCATATCATTGAGGGCAGCCTTGAACAGGTTGATGTTCAGACCACCACACAGGCCACGGTCGGTGGAGACGACGATGTAACCCACTCGCTTGACCTCACGTTCGATGAGGTAGGGGTGCTTGTATTCCAAGTTCCCCTGAGCGATATGGCCGATCACCTTGCGCATGGTTTCAGCGTACGGACGGCTGGCAGACATGCGTTCCTGCGCACGGCGCATTTTGCTTGCTGCCACCATTTCCATAGCGCCGGTGATCTTCTGAGTGTTTTTCACACTCCCGATCTTGTTACGTATCTCTTTTGCGCCGGCCATCTCTTACTCTCCATCAAGTGGCAGCTCACGCTGCCACACACGCTTACCAGGTCTGGGTTGCTTTGAAGCTATCCAGCAACGCAGTCAGCTTGCCAACGATCGCGTCGTTGTAGTCGGCTTTGGCATTGATTTCAGCCATCAGCTCGGCATGCTGGGTATTGGCGTAAGAGAGCAGAGCGGCTTCGAAGTCGACGATCTTGTTCAGCTCGACATCGGAGAGATAGCCTTTCTCGGCGGCGAACAACACCAGAGACTGGTGAGCCACGCTCAGCGGAGAGTACTGCTTCTGCTTCATCAGCTCGGTCACTTTCACACCGTGATCCAGCTGCTTGCGAGTCGCCTCGTCCAGATCGGAAGAGAACTGGGCGAATGCCGCCAGTTCGCGATACTGGGCCAGCGCGGTACGGATACCACCGGACAGCTTCTTGACGATCTTGGTCTGAGCAGCACCACCTACACGGGATACGGAGATACCCGGGTCAACCGCCGGACGAATACCGGAGTTGAACAGCTGTGAAGTCAGGAAGATCTGACCATCGGTGATGGAGATCACGTTGGTCGGAACGAACGCAGATACGTCACCCGCCTGGGTTTCGATGATTGGCAGCGCAGTCAAAGAACCGGTTTTGCCTTTCACTTCACCCTTGGTGAACTTCTCTACGTACTCGGCGTTAACGCGAGCAGCACGCTCCAGCAGACGGGAGTGCAGATAGAAAACGTCACCCGGGTAAGCTTCACGTCCTGGCGGACGGCGCAGCAGCAGGGAGATCTGGCGATAAGCTACGGCCTGCTTGGACAGGTCATCATAGATGATCAGCGCGTCTTCACCGCGGTCACGGAAGTACTCACCCATGGAGCAACCGGCATACGGAGCCAGGTACTGCAGAGCAGCCGCTTCGGAGGCAGAGGCAACCACCACGATGGTGTTGGCCAGGGCGCCGTGCTCTTCCAGCTTGCGCACCACGTTGGCGATGGTGGAGGCCTTCTGGCCAATCGCAACGTAGACACACTTAATGCCGGAATCTTTCTGGTTGATGATGGTGTCGATCGCGATGGCGGTCTTACCAACCTGACGGTCACCGATGATCAGCTCACGCTGGCCACGACCGATTGGGATCATGGCATCGATGGCTTTCAGACCGGTCTGGACCGGCTGGTCAACAGACTTACGCTCGATAACGCCCGGTGCGATCACTTCGATCGGCGAGAAGCCGTCGTTGTCGATCGGACCTTTACCGTCGATCGGCTGACCCAGGGTGTTCAACACCCGGCCCAACAGACCACGACCTACCGGCACTTCCAGAATGCGGCCAGTACCTTTTACTTTCATTCCTTCTGACAGACCGTCATAGGAACCCATAATCACCGCACCGACGGAGTCACGCTCCAGGTTCAATGCCAGAGCGTAGCGGTTGCCCGGCAGCTCGATCATCTCACCCTGCATGGCATCAGCCAGGCCGTGAATACGAATGATACCGTCGCTCACAGAGACGATAGTACCTTCGTTACGCGCTTCGCTCTTTACATCAAACTGCGCAATGCGCTGCTTGATCAGCTCGGCGATTTCAGTGGAATTCAGTTGCATGCTCTAATACCCCAATCAAGATTGCAGCGCGTCAGCCATGCGATCCAGCTTACCGCGGACTGTGCCGTCGATTACCAGATCACCGGCCTTGATGAGCACCCCGGCCATCAAGGACGCATCGATGCTGCAATTCAGCTTCACTTTGCGCGCGAGACGTTGTTCCAGAGAAGCCTGAATATTGGCTTTCTGCTGGTCGGTCAGTTCGATCGCCGAAATCACGTCAGCCTGAACTTCTTTATCCAGTTCAGCTTTGAACGCTACAAATTCAGCAACGACCGCCGGCAGCACACCCAAGCGACCATTCTCGGCCATCACCCGGATCAGGTTCTGGCCATGCACGTCGAGTTGCTCACCGCAGACACCGACAAACAGCGTTGCCAGCTCTTCGGCGGCCACAGAGCCGTTTACCAGGTTGTGCATGGTCTCGTTTTCCACTACTTGCGCAGCAAAACCGAGCATACCCAGCCACTGGTCAACCGCCTTGTGCTCAACGGCAAACTCGAAAGCAGCCTTGGCGTAGGGGCGAGCGATTGTAGTCAGTTCAGACATAGCCCCGTTCCCGTTACAGTTCTGCTACCAGTTTGTCGACGATGTCGCTGTTGGCAGCCTGGTCGATTTGACGCGCCAGGATCTTCTCTGCACCAGCAATGGCAAGAGCAGCAACCTGCTTACGCAGTTCTTCTTTGGCACGATGACGTTCAGCTTCGATCTCGGCACGGCCCTGAGCCAGGATTTTTTCCCGCTCAGACTGGGCACCAGCGGCAGCTTCATCAATGATCTGGGCTTTACGTTTGTTAGCCTGTTCAATGATTTCAGCAGCCTGCAGCTTGGCTTCTTTCAGCTGATCGGTGGCGTTGGCCTTGGCCAAATCCAGATCTTTCTTGGCACGCTCGGCAGAAGAGAGACCGTCAGCAATAGCTTTCTGACGGGCTTCGATGGCAGCAATCAGCGGCGGCCATACGTACTTCATGCAAAACACTACGAAGAAGAAAAAAGCAATTGCTTGGCCGAGGAGGGTGGCATTGATATTCACAGCCGATGTCCTCTTAAGTTAGTTAATGGGTTATGCCTGGAGAGTCGTAACGACTTAGCCAGCAACCGCAAACATCACGTACAGACCCAGACCAACGGCGATCATCGGGATCGCATCCACCAGACCCATTACGATGAAGAACTGGGTACGCAGAACAGGGATCAGATCCGGTTGACGAGCAGCACCTTCCAGGAACTTGCCACCCAGGATACCGATACCGATGGAAGCGCCGATAGCAGCCAGACCCATCATCATTGCAGCAGCGATGTACAGCAGGTCCATGTTCAAGTTTTCCATGAGGATCTCCAGTTATTTAGATGTAATTGATTGTATAAAAAGGATTATTTGAGTTGCATCAACCATGGTCTTCCTGCGCCATCGACAGATAGACGATGGTCAGAACCATGAAAATGAATGCCTGCAAAGTGATGATCAGGATGTGGAAAATTGCCCAAGGCACGGACAGGATCCACTGTGACCACCAGGGTAACAAACCAGCAATCAGGATAAAGATCAGTTCGCCAGCATACATGTTGCCGAACAGTCGAAGACCCAGAGAAACAGGTTTGGAAATCAGCGTAACAGTTTCCAGGATGAGGTTAACCGGGATGGCCGCCGGGTGGTTGAAAGGCTGAAGCGTCAGCTCCTTCACAAACCCGCCGATACCCTTGACCTTGATGCTGTAATACAGGATCAAGAAGAACACGCCCAAAGCCATGGACATGGTGATGTTAACGTCAGCAGAGGGAACCACACGCAGATAGGGAATACCCATCAATTGTGCAGCGTGAGGGATAAAGTCAACGGGGATCAGATCCATGAAGTTCATCAGGAAGATCCACACAAACACCGTCAGCCCCAAAGGTGCGATGACCTTGTTGCGACCGTGAAAGATGTCTTTGACGTTACCATTCACAAACTCGACCAGCATCTCCACAAAGCACTGCAGCTTACCCGGCACCCCGCTGGTAGCGTTAACGGCTACTTTGCGGAACAGCAGGATAAACAGGGCGCCTAGCACGACGGAAAATACCATTGAGTCGATATTGACCGTCCAGAACCCGGACCCGACTTGAAGGTGGGTCAGGTGGTGGGAGATATATCCCTGAGGAGTCAGGACTTCTCCGGTTGCAGACATGAGTTTTCCTAATAGTGGTTGTTAAGCGTGAATGAAACCATCCACTGTACAACGAGGGCGAGGATATAAGTGGCGAAAAACGAGACGGTAACGACCTCGACTCCCGCACCAAACATCAGGGCGAATAGACCTGTTGTAGAAATGAGCTTAATCCCTGCCCCACCATAAAAGTCCCGCAAAACCAGGCCCACACTCTCGGTTGTCACCTTGCGGCGCAGCACCCAGACAGTAAACAAGGCTTGAGGAACCCAGTACATCCCCCCTCCGTAGAGGGCGGAATAACCGGCGCTGGCACCAGTCAGGTAAAACCAGACGGCACTCATCGCCAGGATCAGGATGAGCTGACAAACGAGCATAACCCAGGCCAGTGTCAAACCTTCCAAGGCTATTTTCTGCTTCACCAACCTACCCCTGAACATTACAGAACTGTAAAAAATCGGGATCCGAAGACCCCATGTTAACAGCTCTTAAAGCCGGTCAAATTATACCCTTGAGGGCAGCTATTGCAATATGACAAAAATCCTTAATTTTTGAGGCTTTCCGCGGCAAATCAGGGTTATGGTCATATCAAAAGGAATGGATGTTTTATTACTACAAAAAGCGTAAAAATCACGATTCCGACACGCCAAAATAGCCCAATATACGGTCCAAATCGGACAAATTCTCGTAACTTATTACTAACTTCCCGCTATCCCGCTTGCCAGGCTGAAGTTGCACCTGATTGCCAATTTTTTCTGCCAGTTGGCGCTCCAGGTAGCCGATCTGCGGATCACGGGCCGGTTCGACCCTGGCTTTTGCCGGTTCGAGCGCTTTTTGCACCAGCTTCTCGGTATCGCGTACGGTCAGCCCTTTCTGGGCAACCAGCTTGGCCAGTTCAGACTGGGCCTGGCCGCTCAGTGCCAGCAGGGCACGGGCATGGCCCATGTCGAGGTCGCCATGCTCGACGAAACGCTTCACGTCGTCGTTGAGCTGGTTGAGACGCAGCAGGTTGGTCACCGTGGTGCGGGACTTGCCCACCGCCTCGGCCACCTGCTGGTGGGTGAGTTCGAATTCGGTCAGCAGTCTTTGTAAAGCGACCGCCTCTTCGATGGCATTAAGGTCTTCCCGCTGAATATTCTCAATCAGCGCGATGGCGACGGCAGCCTCGTCGGGTACATCCTTGACGATGCAGGGCACCACCTCGAGCCGCGCCAGCTGGGACGCGCGCCAACGCCGCTCACCGGCGATGATTTCGAAGGATTGTTCGCCGAGAGGGCGTACCACGATGGGCTGGATCACCCCCTGGGCGCGGATGGAGTTGGCAAGTTCTTCCAGTGCATCCTGGGACATATCCTTGCGGGGCTGGTACTTGCCGGACTGTAACCACTCCACCGGCAGCTTACGCAGCTCGCCCTGATTGGTGGGGGCCATGGCCTCTTCAGTACGTTGATCGCTCATCACCTGTTTCTGGCGGGCAGCCGTGCTGGTACTGAGCAGGGCATCCAGCCCCTTGCCCAGTCCACGTTTTTTCGGAGTCATATGCTCTCTCGGTCTGCGATGGTCGCCTGACGTTCCTGCTCCTGGCGGCGCAGGATCTCGCCAGCCAGTGCCAGGTAGGCCTTGGCGCCCACCGATGATTTGTCATAGTGCATGGCCGGGGCACCGAAACTCGGGGCCTCAGCCAGTCTAACGTTGCGGGGAATGATGGTGCGGTAGACTTTGTCGCCAAAGTGCTGTTTTAGCTGATCGGACACATCATTGGCCAGCCGGTTGCGGTGATCGAACATGGTGCGCAGCACCCCTTCGATCTTGAGCTCCGGATTGACCACAGCGGCCAGTTTGCTGATGGTGTCGACTAGGGCGGTGAGCCCCTCCAGCGCGTAATATTCGCACTGCATGGGCACCAGCACAGAGTCGGCGGCGGCCATGGCGTTCACGGTCAGCATGTTGAGAGAGGGCGGGCAGTCGATGAAGACGTAGTCGTATTTGTCCCGCACCGAAGCCAGCGCATTGCGCAGGCGGATTTCGCGGGCGAAAAATTCCATCAGACGGATTTCGGCCGCGGTCACGTCGGCGTTGGCGGCAATCAGGTGATAGCCCCCGGTGGTTTCGGGGATGATCACTTCGCTGATGGGGGCATCCTCGATCAGCAACTCATAGGCGGTGCGCTCGACATCATACTTGTCGACACCACTGCCCATGGTGGCATTGCCCTGCGGATCCAGATCGATCACCAGCACCTTGCGCCGGGTGGCAGCCATGGAGGCGGCCAGATTCACACAGGTGGTGGTTTTACCCACCCCACCCTTCTGGTTGGCTATGGCGATGACTTTTCCCACACGATCCCCTAAATGAAACTGCGACCCTATTCGGGCTGGATATGTTTGAATTCCAGCAGATGCCGTTCGCCTTCCAGCTCCGGCACCCGCAACTCATGACAGGCTACCAGACGGATATTGGCAGGCAACTGGGCCAGCTCCTGCTCGGGATATTGTCCCTTGAGCGCCAGGAAGCAACCCTGTTCTGACGGCAGGTGGTGACACCAGCTCAGCATGTCCTCCAGCGAGGCAAATGCCCGACTCAGTACACCATCAAACCCCACCTCGGGTTGATACTCTTCAACCCGGGATTTGACCGGCGTCACATTGGTCAGACCCAGCTCCTGGATCACCTGACGGATGAAGTTGATCCGCTTGCCCAGACTGTCGAGCAGGACGAACTGCTTGTCCGGATTGATGATCGCCAGCGGCAATCCCGGCAGGCCGGGACCTGTCCCCACGTCGATGAAGCGCTCACCGTGCAAGTGGGGGCTTACCACCAGGCTATCGAGGATATGCTTGACCAGCATTGCGTCCGGATCTCGCACCGAGGTGAGATTGTAAGCCTTGTTCCACTTGTGCAGCAACTCGACCAACTGCACCAGTTGGCTCTTTTGGGTATCGGTGATAACAATTTCGGCCTGCTTGAGCAGGCCGTTCAATCTTTCCAACATGGGATTCCTCAGGCGGTTTTACGCAGCAGGCCGTGTTTTTTCAGGTGAACCAGCAGGATGGAGATGGCCGCCGGGGTGATGCCGGAGATGCGGGAAGCCTGACCAATGGTCTGCGGCTTGGCATCGTTCAGCTTGGCTTTCACCTCGTTGGAGAGGCCGTTCACCTCGCGATAATCCAGATCCAGCGGCAACAAGGTGTTCTCGTTGCGCAGCTGCTTTTCCACTTCATCGTGCTGACGCTCGATGTAACCGGCGTACTTGATCTGGATCTCAACCTGTTCGGCCGCGGCAGGATCGGTCACGGAAGGACCGACACCTTCGATGGCCATCAGCGCATCATAGGTCACCTCGGGGCGACGCAGCAGCTCTTCCAGACTCTGCTCGCGGGTCAGCGGGGTATTGACCAGGGCGTTGACTGCCTCCAGTGACGGATGTTGCGGGTGGATCCAGGTTGAACGCATGCGCTGACGCTCCAGCTCGACCTGTTCCATCTTGGCGTTGAACTTGCTCCAGCGCTCGTCATCCACCAGACCCAGTTCGCGACCGATGGCAGTCAGGCGGATATCAGCGTTATCTTCCCGCAGCAGCAGGCGATATTCGGCGCGACTGGTGAACATGCGGTAAGGCTCGCGGGTCCCCAGGGTGGAGAGATCATCCATCATCACGCCCATGTAGGCCTGATCCCGACGCGGGTTCCAGGGATCCTTGTCCTGGGCACGCAAGGCCGCGTTCAGACCGGCCATCAGGCCTTGTGCCGCCGCCTCTTCGTAACCGGTCGTGCCGTTGATCTGGCCGGCGAAGAACAGGTTTGGAATGCACTTGCTCTCCATGTTGGCCTTGAGATCCCGCGGATCGAAGAAATCATATTCGATGGCATAGCCGGGGCGGGTGATGTGGGCGTTCTCGAAGCCGCGCACGGAACGGACGATCTGCACCTGCACGTCAAACGGCAGGCTGGTGGAGATCCCGTTCGGATAGAGTTCGTGGGTGGTCAGGCCTTCCGGTTCGACGAAGATCTGGTGCGCAGTCTTGTCGGCGAAACGGGTGATCTTGTCTTCGATCGACGGGCAGTAGCGCGGGCCGATCCCCTCGATCACCCCGGCGTACATGGGGCTGCGATCCAGGTTATTGCGGATCACTTCGTGGGTACGCTCGTTGGTGTGAGTGACGTAGCAGGGCACCTGACGGGGATGCTGGCTGGCATTGCCGATAAACGAGAAGACCGGACGCGGATCGTCGCCATGCTGTTCCTGCATGACGGAGAAATCGACACTGCGGGCATCGATGCGCGGAGGGGTGCCCGTCTTGAGACGATCGATGCGCAGCGGCAGTTCGCGCAGGCGCTGAGCCAATGCGATCGAGGGAGGATCCCCGGCACGGCCGCCCTTGTAGTTTTCCATTCCGATGTGGATCAAACCGTTCAGGAAGGTACCGACCGTCAGCACCACAGTCTTGCCACTGATGCGGATCCCGCTCTGGGTGACCACACCGGCAACACGATCCCCGTCCATGATCAGATCGTCACAGGCCTGCTGGAAGATCTTCAGGTTCGGGTAGTTCTCCAGCATCTGGCGAACGACGGCCTTGTAGAGCAGGCGATCCGCCTGGGCACGAGTGGCTCGCACCGCCGGGCCCTTGGAGGAGTTGAGGGTGCGGAACTGGATCCCGCCAAGATCGATGGCACGCGCCATGATCCCGCCGAGTGCGTCAACTTCCCTGACCAGGTGTCCCTTGCCGATCCCGCCGATCGCCGGATTACAGGACATGTGTCCCAGCGTATCGATATTGTGGGTCAGCAACAGGGTGTTCATGCCCATGCGGGCTGCCGCTGTTGCTGCTTCGGTTCCGGCATGACCGCCACCGACGACGATCACATCAAATTGTTCATGGTATTGCATTGGGATCACCTTGATCTGCACGCCTGAAGATCTTTATTTGCCTGGGCTAAAGGGCGGAACATTCTATCTGTTTCGCGTCCTGAGGGGAACGTCTACTTAACGTTCAGTATGAAGGGAGGATCCACTAATTAGATCTTAAGGATCTTTAGATCGATCTTTTACTGGATCTCTTATTAGGATCCGCCCTTTCTGTTGATAAGCACTTTTTGATCATAAAGATCATTAATTTAAGGACGATCCTAGCTTGTGGAAAAGCTTGGATCCTGGCCCGGTGAACGAGGGGATAACCAGGACTTTTATACACAGAGGTCTGTCAGTCTGGATCTAATACATGGATAACTATAGGTTTTGCAGAGCTTTACACCGTAGTTATGCACATTACCCCTGGGCCTTGTGGGTAACCGTGTAGAACAACTCCCCCGGATCAATCTGTTAATAACATGGTGGATAGTCGATCTGGGGATAAGTGGGGAGATCAAGCCTTTTTTCAGGATCTCCCGCACGCTGATCAGGCGATCATCGTCATCCAGTCGCGGATCCACACTTCTGCGGCATCTTCGGGGATCTCGTGTTGGGTCACATCGATGTCGAGCCGCTCGCCGATCCGGCTGGCACCGCACTCGGCCAGCAGCCGATCCAGCGTCTTGCCACCCTGGCAAAAGGTGTCATAACTGCTGTCACCAAGGGCGATCACGCCATATTTCAATGAATTAAGATCCGGATGCTGCTCGGCAAGATCCTTGGCGAAGGGTTGCAGGTTGTCGGGCACATCCCCGGCACCATGGGTGGAAGTGACCACCAGCAGGATGGATCCCGCATCATCCAGCACCTCTGCCAGCTTGGCCGGGTTGTGGATCCGGGTCTGGTGGCCAGCCTGTTCCAGCAGGTTGGCGACGTGGTCTGCGACATATTCGGCGGCGCCCAGCATGGAGCCGACGACGAGATTGAGTTTGGCCATGGAATGGATCCTGATTTCAGACAAAGAAACGGAAAGCCGGATTCTACCGCCAAAGGGTGTGGATAAATATGGATAAAGCTTGGGGATAATGGATCCAGTCAGATAATGTCACCGGATCCATCCTGCCGATCTTTTTTCTGCTTCTTTATATTCCTCTCCATTTTCTTCTCCGCTAATGGCTCTCCTGATGACGCCCATCCCCGCGAAATCCTGCCAACGATGCAGCTAGATAACAATGTAGATGCAAATGATTAGCAATTATTGAATCGATTCGATCACGGCTCCTGTAGTAGGATTGCGCTGCTTTATTCGCCCATGGAACAGGGTAATGTCGTGACAAACGACCACAAATAACAATTAAAACAACATAACTCATTGATAAACGAGACTTTAATATGATTGCGCAAAAATACACTACAGGACCCGGCAAGAAGGGCGCCTTCGGCGTGCTTTCGCTCTCCGGTTTGCTCGTCTCCCTGCCGCTTATGGCCGAACAAACCACCGCTGAGCTGCCCAAAGCCAGCGAAACCATGGTGGTGACCGGTACGGCCATGAAGGTGGAAGTGCCGATGGCCGAGACCCCTCGCGCCGTCTCAGTGGTTAATCGCGAGGAGCTGGATCAGCACGCCGTGTTGCAGCTGGATGAGGCGCTTCGCTATCGTTCCGGCGTATTGACCGGCCTCTATGGTTCCGACAACAACACCGACTGGTTCAAGGTGCGTGGCTTCGATGCTGCTTCCTATCTCGATGGAAGCATCCTGTTTGGCTCTGGTTACTATCTTTGGACGCCGGAACCGTTCGGCCTGGAGAGTCTGGAAGTGCTGAAGGGGCCCGCTTCAATGCTCTACGGCGTAGCGCCTCCGGGCGGGGTGATCAATGCCATCAGCAAGCGACCGACCACCACGCCGCAAGGGCTGGTGGATCTGCAGCTTGGCAGCCGGGATCATCGTCAGGTCGGGGTGGACGTCTCTGATGCGCTCTCCGACAACAGCCGCTACCGCATGGTTGCTCTCTATAAAGAGCGTGATGGGGTGCTTACCGGTACTTACAACGATCGGGTTTATCTGGCGCCGAGCGTCGCCTTCGATCTTTCGGATCGTACCAGCCTGACCCTGCTGGCCAGTTTCCTGCACGACGAAGGAGTCCCGACCAACGGCTTCTTCCCGGTCTATGGCACCCTGAATACGTCAGGTGGCCAGATTGATCCCTCCACCAACCTGAGCCAGCCGGATTACGATCGCAACCGCAATACCCAGCTCTCCACCGGTTATGAGTTGGCCCACCAGCTCAACCAGAGCTGGGAGTTCAAGCAGAAGGTTCGGTTCAACTATAACGATCTGCTGCTGCGCCAGACCTATATCTATCCTTGGGCTGCCTGGCCCGCGACTCCCGATGAAAATATGCCGGTTCGTGGCCGTGGCATGATCTATCGGGATGGCAATACCAAGAGTGCCACTATGGATAATCAGATGGTGGGCTACTGGAACACCGACAGCACCGAGCAGACCCTGCTGCTTGGGGTGGATCTGCAGCGTCATGTCAACAAGGGGATGGAAGCGGATTCATGGATGGGGACCATAGATACCCAGAATCCGGATTACAGCGGCTTCCCTGGATTTGATGAGTCAACGGCCACTTATCAGAAAACAACCATGGCCCAAGAGGGGATTTATGCCCAGCATCAGATCCGTTGGGACGATCGCTGGTTGCTGACAGGAGGTGGTCGCTTTGACTATGTCGAGACCCATAACATCAGCAAAACATATGATAGAGATGAAAAGCAGTACGATCATGCGCTATCCCTTTCCGGCAGCTTGATGTATCTGGCCGACAACGGCATCTCGCCATATCTTGCTTATTCTGAGTCGTTCTTGATGTTGCCCGGGATCGATCCGAATACCAAAACTTCATATAAATCCCGTGAGGGAAAATTGTATGAAGCAGGCGTCAAATATGCGCCTGCCTTCCTCGACGGTTACATCAATCTGGCGCTGTTCGATCTGGAGCAAAGTAACGCTCTGGTTTCCAGTGGCTCAGGCCAGCAGACCCAAGCTGGCGAGATGACCTCTCAGGGGGTTGAGCTGGAAGGGAGCGTGCAGGTGACAGATGCGCTGCGTCTGACCGCTGCTTATACCTACACCGATGCCAAAACCAACGACACCGGCAGTGGCGATCGCCGTGCCAGCCTGATCCCGCGCCACCAGGCCTCATTCTGGGGTAACTACAAGGTGCTGCAAGGGGTGGCTTCGGGTCTGGAGCTGGGGACCGGTGTGCGTTATATCGGTTCCAGCGTGGGTATTGGCGCCGTGAATGCGGACTACACCCCCATCTACGGCTCTGCCGAGGTGCCGGCCCATACCGTCTGGGATGCGATGATCGGGTATGACTTTGCCAAGAACTGGCGCGCCCAGCTCAACGTCAACAACCTGCTGGGTGAAACCTACGTGGCCAGTTGTGACTACTACTGCTACTACGGCGAGCCGCGCAGCGTAGTGGGCAGCATCAACTACCGCTGGTAATCGAAGTCGGGCGGGAACCGGATTCCCGCCCTTCTTTTCACCCGCAGTTGTTCAGATCTCTCTGGAATACCGGTCCGTTATGGAACTCTTGTCTCTGGTTTATCGCCAATATCGTTGGCCTTTTATCGCCATTACCCTGCTCAGTCTGCTCAGTGCCGTCAGCGGGATTGGCGTTATTGCCTTTATCAATCAGTCTCTTATCGAATCTATAGGTGATCCGCTGCCGATCCTCGGTCAGCTGGTCGGCCTCATTGTGTTGCTGCTGGTGATCACTCTCGGATCTCAGCTGGCCCTGACCACTCTCGGTCACCATTTTGTCTACCGGTTGCGCGGCCGTCTGCTCAAGCAACTGCTGGATACCGATGTCGCCCGCATCCGCCAGATTGGTCAGGGGCCGCTGCTGGCCTCCCTCTCCAGCGATATCGGCCAGATCACCATCGCCTTCGTGCGCCTGCCTGAGCTGGTGCAGGGGCTGGTGCTCACGCTGGGCTCTGCCCTCTATCTTGGCTGGCTCTCTCCTGCATTACTCGGGGTGACCGCGCTCTGGGTCACGATTACCATGGTGGTGGGCTGGTTGTTGGTGAACCGTGTTTATCGCCATCTCTCCCACATGCGTCAGGCCGAAGATCGGCTCTATCAGAACTATCAGGCCATCATCGCCGGCAGCAAGGAGCTGGCGCTCAACCGCGAGCGGGCTCACTTCGTTTACCACCAGCTCTATGAGCAGAATGCCCGTGACTACCGCCAGCAGATCATTCGCGCCGACACCTATCACCTGAGCGCGGTGAACTGGTCGAATATCATGATGCTGGGGGCCATCGGTCTGGTCTTTTTTCTGGCCAACGGCCTTGGCTGGGCCAACACCAATGTGGCCGCCACCTTCGCCCTGACCCTGCTGTTCCTGCGCACCCCGCTGTTGCAGGGGATTGGCGCCCTGCCGACCCTGCTTGCCGCTCAGGTGGCGTTCGACAAGATCGCCGCCCTCAATCTGGCCGAGCCGGATGCGGACTTCCCGCTGCCGCCCGCCATCCGCCCCTGGCAGCGTATCGAGCTGGAGCAGGTGAGCTTTCACTATCAGGGGGAGGGCGGCTTTGCCGTTGGCCCCATCGATCTGGTCATCGAAAAGGGGGAGCAGATCTTCATCATCGGCGGCAATGGCTCCGGCAAGTCGACCCTGGCCATGCTGCTGACCGGACTTTACCAGCCGGTATCGGGCCGGATCCTGCTGGATGGTGAGCCGGTCACAGATCGCAATGGCTATCTGGCGCTCTTCTCCGCCATCTTTACCGACTATCACCTGTTCCAGCACCTGCTGGGGCCGGAACCCAAGGATGAGTTGGTGGCCGAGTGGCTGGAGCGGTTGCAGATGGGCAGCAAGCTCACCATCGAGGATGGCTTTATCGCCGATATCGAACTCTCTCAGGGGCAGCGCAAGCGGGTCGCCCTGCTGCTGGCGCTGGCCGAGCAGCGCGAGGTGATGCTGTTTGACGAGTGGGCTGCGGATCAGGATCCCCAGTTCCGCCGCATCTTCTATCAGGTGCTGTTGCCGCGCCTCAAGGAGATGGGCAAGACGGTGATTGCCATCAGTCACGACGATCACTACTTCCCGCTGGCCGATCGCCTGCTGGAGATGCGCCAGGGCCAGCTCACTGAGCTGACCGGGGCGCGCCGCGCCGAAGTGAGCCGCGATGCGATCGCCCATCTGGATTGCGAGGTGCCGGCTTGATACCGGCACCGATGAGACTGGCGGCAAGCCAGCACAGGAATTGCTTATGTTCGAGATGAAATCAGCCAGCTTCACGGTCAATGACCGCACGCTGCTGCACCCCACAGACCTGCGTTTCGAGCAGGGACAGGTCTATGGCCTCATCGGCCACAATGGGTCGGGTAAATCGACCCTGCTCAAGCTGCTGGCACGCCAGCAACCTCTCAGCGACGGCGAGATCCTGTTCGATGGCAAGCCGCTGCCCGACTGGGGCAATCGGGAGTTTGCCCGTCAGGTGGCCTATCTGCCCCAGCATCTGCCGAGCGCCGAGAATCTGCTCGGGCGGGAGCTGGTGGAGATGGGCCGCTACCCCTGGCGCGGCCTGCTGGGCCGGATGGGGGCGGAGGATCACCGTCAGGTCGAGCGGGCCATCGCCCTTACCCATACCGAACGCTTTGCCGATCGGCTGGTGGATACCCTTTCCGGCGGCGAGCGGGGGCGGGTCTGGCTGGCGATGCTGCTGGCCCAGGAGAGCCGTTTTATCCTGCTGGACGAGCCGCTGGCCGCGCTGGATGTGGCCCATCAGGTGGAGGTGCTGACGCTGGTCAAGCAGTTGAGTCGTCAGCTTAACCTTGGGGTCATCATCGTCATTCACGACATCAATATGGCCTCCCGCTTCTGTGATCGGCTGGTGGCGCTCCACTCCGGCCGCCTGCTTACCCACGGCGAACCTGAGGGGCTCATGACCAGCGAGACCCTGCACGCCATCTATGGCATCCCGATGGAGGTCATTCGCCACCCGGCCCATGCTCATCCCATCGCCATCGTCTGACTGGGGGGCTCTCTTGAACCGTTTATTGAAGAAGATGGCACCCTGCCTTATTAGCCTGCTGCTGCCACTTGCGGTGCAGGCCGACACATCCCCGATCGCTTCTGCGCCGCAACCCCGTATCGCCACCGTCGACTGGACCATAGCCGAGACCCTGCTGGCACTCGGGGTGACACCGCTGGCGGTGGGGGATGTTGGCCCCTATCAGGCATGGGTCGGCGAGCCACGGCTACCCGCCGGAGTGGTGGATATCGGCCTGCGCACCCAGCCCAACCGCGAGCTGCTGGCGGAGCTCAAACCCGATCGCATCCTCATCTCGCCGCTGGCGGCCCCGCTGGCGCCAACTCTTTCCCGCATTGCACCGGTGAGCACCATCGCCCTCTATGATGAGCAAACCGATCTGTGGCAGAGACTGCACGAGGTGACCCTGACCCTCGCCCGTATGGTGGGCAAAACCGCCGAGGGCGAACGGCTGCTGGCCGGGCTGGATCGGGATCTTGCCAGTATGCAGGCCGGATTGCCTGCGGATCTGCCGCCCCTGCTGGTGGTGCAGTTTATCGATGAGCGCCATGTGCGGGTGTTTGGTCGCCACAGCCTGTTCGATGCGGTGATGACGCGGCTTGGGCTGCGTAATGGCTGGCAGGAGCAGACTAATGACTGGGGTTTCTCGGTGGTCAGCATCGAGCAGTTTATGACCTTGCCAACCGCGTGGCTGGTGGTGGTCGATCCCATCCCGGTAGGGGTGAGCGAACGGCTGCAGGAGCCTGGGCTGTGGCAGCATCTGCCGCTGGTACGTCAAGCCCCCGTGTTGCATCTGCCTGCGGTCTGGAGTTTTGGTGGCGTATTGGCAGCCCGCCGTTTCGCCGGTCTGCTCAGCGATGCATTGCTGCAAGATGCCGAGCGTATGGAGGCGAGCCGATGAAGCGACTGCTCACATCGCCGCTGCTGCGGCCGGTCTCGATCCTGCTGGGGTTGACCCTCTCGCTCGCGTATTGGGAGCTGGCTCGCCAGCTGCCCGGTGCGCTCTGGTGGCAGAGCCTCTTCGCCCCCAATCTGAATGACGTCAGCCAAGCAGTGGTGCATTTCAGCTGGCTGCCCCGCTTGGCTGTCACCCTGCTGGCCGGGGCGGCGCTCGGGCTGGCGGGCATCCTGATGCAGCAGGTGCTGCGCAACCCGCTTGCGTCACCGACCACCTTGGGGGTGGCCTCCGGTGCCCAACTGGCGTTGATGATGGTGACCCTGTTTGCCCCCTCCTGGTTGCTGTTGGGGCGGGAGTGGATCGCCATGGCCGGTGGCAGCCTCGCGATGGCACTGGTGTTTGCCCTGGCCTGGCGTCGTCAGCTCAATCCGGTGGTCATCGTCTTTGCCGGGCTGGTGATCAACCTCTATCTGGCGGCCATCAGCATGGGGCTCTTGCTGTTCTTTCAGGAGGAGCTGAAGGGCTTGCTGGTGTGGGGCAGTGGCTCGCTAGTGCAGAACAGCTGGAGCGGGGTGAGTTACCTGTTGCCCCGCCTGCTGGCAGCCGCTGCGCTGGCCGCGGTACTGGTGCGCCCGCTGGCGGTGCTGGAGTTGGATGATGCCAGCGCCCGCAGTCTGGGGGTCTCCCTGCAGCATCTGCGTTTTGCCGGACTGGGGCTGGCGGTGTTTGTCACCGCTTGCGTGGTGAGCGTGGTTGGGCTGATCGGCTTTATCGGGTTGGCAGCGCCCGCTATGGTGCGGCTGCTCGGGATCCGCCAGCTCGGCCAGCGGTTGTTGTGGGCTCCCATACTGGGAGCCTTGCTGCTGGCGGCGACCGATCTGCTGCTGCAGAGCCTGAGCCGCTTCTGGCCAGTTTTGATCCCTACCGGCGCAATGACCGCCCTGTTGGGGGCGCCGCTGCTGCTCTGGTTGATCCCGCGCCTTGGCATCAAGTCGGGTACGCCGAAGGCAAACGCCGGCCTGCTGGTGGCTCGCCATCCGGCTCCGGCTCGCCTTATTGGCCTGTTGCTGGTCGGGCTGCTGCTGGCCGTGGTCGCCTCCTTGCTGTTTGGGCAGGGAATTACGGGTTGGAGCTGGCCAAGCTGGCTCCGCTGGCAGGCCCAGCTGGAGTGGCGGCTGCCGCGCACTCTGGCTGCGGGGGCGGCTGGCGTGCTGCTGGCGCTGGCGGGCACCCTGTTGCAGCGGGTCAGCAACAACCCGATGGCGAGCCCGGAGCTGCTGGGGGTGAGCGGCGGCACCTTTATGGGGGTGATTGCGACGGCCTTACTGCTGCCAGCTTTGCCGTTGCCCATAATGCTGCTGGGCGGCCTGATCGGGGCCTTCGCTTGTCTCTTGCTGCTGGTGCTGGTCAATCGCAAGCACGGCTTCCAGCCGGAGCGGATCCTGCTCTCAGGTATTGCCATCACGGCACTGTTCGAGCCGCTGCAGGCCATCGCGCTGGCCAACGGCGACATGCGGGTGCAGCAACTGCTTTCCTGGATGTCCGGTTCTACCTATTACGTCACCCTGCCGGTGGCCTATGGGCTGGTGGGGCTGGCGCTGTTGATGCTGGCCGCCTGCCTGCTGGTGAGCCGCTGGCTCGATCTGCTGCCGATGGGGGCGGCGGTAGCCACCGCACTCGGTATTCGCCTCAACCGTGCCCAGCTTGCCATCCTGCTGCTGGTGGCCGTGCTCACCGCCAGTGCCACCCTGGTGGTGGGGCCGCTCTCGTTCGTCGGTCTGTTGGCGCCACATATGGCCAAGATGATGGGGCTGGTGCGGGCTCGCTGGCACCTGCGTGGGGCCGCCGCTTCCGGCGCCCTGTTGATGGTATCGGCGGACTGGGTCGGCCAGCAGATCCTCTTCCCGCAGGAGGTGCCGGTCGGTCTGGTCTCCACCCTGTTAGGGGGCGCTTACTTCATGTGGTGCCTGCGCCGCCTCTAGGTTTGCGGATAAAAAACATACAAAAAGCCCGGGATGAACCCGGGCTTTTTATTGTTTGCCGAACCGGCTTACTTGCCGATGCAGAATGTAAATAATCTATTATCTTCAATATGTTAGTGACTTTTCGGGGGCCACTTGGGGTAAAAGTAACTAAAACAGCATATTGAGAGGCCGCTCACGGGTTTCTGCCATCGTGCAGCGTTCCCACATAGTCCATTCTCGATCGTGCAGCCTTCCCATATGAATCAACGCGATGCCACCACACGCAGTCAAAGCCGCTTTTTAGGTGAGTTTTGAACATATTTTGAACCGACTATAGCATCGTCCGGTGCCTAGAAAGCCGCTTTTACTCTTCGAACCGTGCAAACTTCACATAGGTGGTTTGGCTAACCGTGCAATCATCCCACATACCGCCAATTTAATCCCAGCCCTTTATCAGCCTGGCTGAGCGGGCTTTTAGGCCCTCTAGAATGGTGCTGCTGATGGCATCGGGGAAGCCCGCTGGCAATTGCTGGGTAACACGCTCAATAACATCATCAACGGAGTTGGCCAGTTCTGTCAGGATCTCTTCCATAGCAGAACGCTCAAATCCCACAGCTTTCGCCGTTTGGAAGAAATGACGCGGGAATACCTGCTCAATGGCGTATTTCTTTCCCTTGCTGCTTGCTAGGCCCATAGCGAGCTTGGCGTCCCTTCGGTTGAGGCCTCGGCCGCCAAACACTGGATAGACAGATAGGATGTCGTAAAAAGGGGTCAGGCGAAAACGCCCTTCCGGTCCAATAAAGACCGAGAAGTTCTTTGCATGGCCATCGGTGGCCGCCAGCAGCCAGAACAGGACCTGAGATTTCATGAACAGGTAGCGATCCTGTTCTGGTGTCACAGAGCCCAGCAAGGTTTTCATGATGTCAGTGATCCCTGGTCCTCCATGGCTCTCGTATTTCCGTGCTGACGGAACATTCAATACCTGACAGAAATCTTCTTGGGGAAGGCGCATGATCCAACTGCGATCGGCAGCGTAACGTCTGTCGAAGCGTTCCACAGCCAGTGCTTTGACCTGGCCAACCTGCATCATGAAGCAGTTAGGTACGGGTAGACCAAACTCCTTGGCAATCAGAGTGCAGAGATATTCGTTTTCTACGCTCTGGGAGAGGTCTATCGAGTAGGAGTGGCTTTCAATCTTGCCGATAGGGAGTTTGATTATGTGGGTTGTCGGCGTTGCATTGAGTGGCAAGTACCAACGGCCATCGAGATAGAGCAGTGCAGTCTTTTCTTGCGCCCCGGCGATAGAGAGCCGGAACTCCTCTTGCTCCCTGACCATCCCCAAAGGGATTCCTGATTTGTAGCTGGTCAGGATCTGCTCGAGCTCGTCATCGGAAAGTGCCTTGTAGTCGATTCGCCTGACATCTGGAACATCGTGCCCTTCGGTAACCAGCTGTAATGCCCCTACGCTATCCTGGCCAATGCAACTGAGCAGATCGAAGGGCTGGGTTGATACCGCTTGATAGCGTGCTACAACCCTATTCCTCACCTCTGTATTATCTGGCAGCAGGTTGTCAAAGAAGTTATAGGCTTCATCGCCCCGGTAGGCCTGATGGCGCAATGGCATGGAGAGTGAGATGGGACGGCTGCCCGGTTGTGCTAGCCATGACTCATGGTACTGAAACTGATGGGCGCCGCTGGTAGTTTTGGTGAATGTGCCTACCCGATAGCCGTTCATGTAGACAGCCAGATTGGCCATTACCACTCCTCCTTCCAGCCCGATGCCGGACTCTCGGATGACTCATTGCGGGGTTTGATGTCCAGTGACAATTCGAGTGCCGCGAGGATCTTGAACAGGGTCTCCAGCTTGGTGGACTCAGGATTGAGCTCGAAGCTGGAGACTGTGTCTTGCCTAATCCCTACTTTCTCGGCCACTTTGCCTTGAGAGAGCTTTTGAGAAAGCCTGGCATCCTTGATACAGGCGCTCAGCTGCTTGGCGCTGGTTACTTTCATGATTCGACAACCTGGTAGCGTGCCTTCTTCCAATTTACACGCTATGGCAGGTACATCAAGTTTTACCTGCTGTGGCGGGTAAAGGTTGTTTACACGCTATAGGCAGTATTTAAGATTTATCCTATATAGCGGGTAAGCAGGAGGTTAGCAGGGGAGAAACTTGAGCCATCCGAGTTAATGTAGGCTGTGTACTGACATAACAGGATCCGAAAGAAACGAGTATTATCAACAGTCAGTTCGAGCGGCTGTGAGATGATAGTTCTAGCCGGTTCTTCGCATTTGTAGCCATTTTTATATTCAGTGATGAGGAAGTTAATTAATGTCAAAACCAGATATCCGGCTTCAGGACTCTCTTGTCGCAGGCTTGATTAACGGTGTGATCAACGGCTTGATTGCACACTGGCATTTCAAGGGGGTCGATTTTGTACCCTTGTCGGTCAATGCCATTGCCCACGAGCAGACATCGGTGTGGGGGGAGGCGGTATCCCTGACCTTCGGTCTGGGGATCATACTGTCGCTGATCACCGCCAAGCTGTTCGTCAACCATCTGCACAAGGCTCGTCCTGCGCTGCAAAGCAGCTTCAATCCCTCGTTTTTGCGCACCATGCTGCCTATAGCGATTACCCAGTGTGCTGCCCTGTTCGGCTGGTTTGTGGCGCTGGCGGTGATCTGGACCAAATACATGGGTGAAATGGCCGTCTCCAGCTTCTGGGCCGCCATTCTGGTCGGTGGATTTGCTTTTGTTATCACCCTGTTTATTGAATATCGCACCAAACAGAATCTGATCTTTAAGAAAGTTAGCCTTCTGGATTGATTCTGCCTCCCCATTTATTTCAGAAAAGGAATAACCCTCATGAGTGATCCGAAGAGCGCGGCAACCGAGAAAACGGCCGCTACCGTGCCTGCTGCACAGGACAAGACCAAGCAGGCCCGTTCGCTGACTTATGGTATTTTCCTGGCGGTTTTTATTCTCTGGATTTACAGCCTGTGGGCCGATCGGGTGACCCCCATGACCGATATGGGAAGAGTCAATGGCGAGGTGATCCGTCTTGCGCCGCAGGTATCCGGCCCGGTGGCCAGCATCCATGCCGCCAATAACGATGAGGTGTCGAAAGGGCAGTTGCTGGTCACCATCGAGAAAGCGCCGTTTGAGCTGGAGGAGAAGGCGGCCGAGCTCGCTTTGCAACAGGCTGCCCAGTCATACCATGCCGATTCTGCCTCCATCAAGGTTGCGAAAGCCAATGAGGCTTCCGCCCGCGCTGCTGCTAACAACGCCAGATTGCAGGTGGAGCGATATCGGGCCCTGCTGAAAAAGGGCACCATCAGCCGTGCAGCCATGGATGACAGCCTGACCCAGCTGCAAACCGCCGAGGCCAATCTGGCGCAAACCGTCTCTGCGCTGGAAAAGGCCCGTTTTGAGATTGGCCCGCGCGGTGAAGAGAACCCCGAGATTCAGGCCGTGCTCAACAAGCGAGCCCAGGCCCGCCTCAATCTCGAACACACCGAGCTGAAGGCACCCGCCAATGGTGTCATTACCAATCTGGCGCTGGCCAAAGGCAACTATGCCAGCGCAGGCCAGCCGCTGCTGACGTTTATCAATACCGATAAGCTCTGGCTGACCGCCATGGTGCGGGAGAACTCGCTGGCCTATTTGAAGCGGGATGATGCCGTCAAGCTGGTGTTTGATGCTTATCCGGGCCAGGTTTTCACCGGCAAGATCACTTCCATCGGTTTTGGCAGCAGTGGCAATGGCAGCCTGCAGGTCAATACCGGCACTGGGTTGCTGGATTCCCCTACCTCCCAGCCAAGCGCCCAGCGCTTCCCGGTCAATATCCAGTTTGATGACCTTCCGCCCGGCGTGAACCCGCGCTTCGGCGGTCGTGCTGTCGTCGCCTTCTACCCGGGAGAGTCCTATCTGGGTGAGCGGTTGGCAGATATCTGGATATGGGCATGGAGCTACATAAGCTATGTTTCATAGTCCAGCCAATGCCTTGCTGCGGGTAGCGCTGTTTCCGGTGCTGCTGCTGTTTTGGCAATTTGTCTTTGGTACGGATTTACCGCTGCTGGCCCCGGCCATGTGCGCGGTATTTCTCACCACCACCCATAACCCGCCACCGCTCATCATGGTGTTTCTGATGGCCGGGGTCTTGTATCTGACCTCCTGGATACAGGCATGGCTGGCAACCTTGTTGCTGGATTACCCCCATGTCTATTACCTCGCGCTGCTGGGCGTCTTCTACTGGTGCATGGATCGCACCCGAAAAAACGCGCAGGACCTGATAGCAATCCTGCTCATCGTGGCGACGGCCATGATTGCGGTGTTCGTCAAACAGAAGGGGATTTCGGTCGACCAGATACCGCTGGCGTTGCTTAAGAACATCTTCGTGGCAGGGTTTACCGCGTATCTGGCCTATTTCATCTTCCCGGGTGGTGAGCCGTTAACGGATGCCTCTGCAGCAGCCAGCAGTGCAGGCAAGACGCCTCATCAGGATTGGCACACTCTGTTCAAGGCGGTGCTGGTGCTGGCTACTCTCTGTGTCGGCATCACCCTGGATCTGGAGCAGAGCACCATCATTGCCATCGTGGTCGCGCTGATCATCAAGGATCCCAATCCGGCGCTGGGGCACAACTACGGTATCCGGCGGTTGCTGACCACCTATGCCAGCGTGCTCTATGCCGTGCCGCCCCTGATCATGTGCGTGTTTCAAACCAACCTGATTGGGCAACTGGGGGTCACTCTGGTGTGCGCCCTGTTTATGGGGATCCACGCCGTCGAGAGAAAGGCCAGTTACAACTCGATTCAGCTGCTCTATTCAAGCTATGTCGTGCTGGTGTTCTACTCGATTACCTCGACCAGCATCGATGCGCTGAGCGATGGCATGATCCGCTTCGGCTCGGTGATGCTGGCGGTGATCCTCGGGGTAATGGCACTGATTATCATGCAGCCCAGATCGCCTGCCGAGGTGGCAGTGCAGCGAGCCGACCACCACCCTGGCTGAGAACCTGCCTCTACTGCTTCAGCCGTAGTCATAAAAAAAGAGCCCTTGAGAAATCAGGGGCTCTTTTTATTGGCAAGCGAGGGTTAATCGATCAATCGATGTGATAGATCTGATTGTATGACTGTAAATGGCTATAAAAATCATAGGAATGATGTAATTTTTCTTATTTTTTTAAGAAACACTACCCAGGCAATGATGACTGCCCCGGTTTATGGTTAACCATCCCCAAAGGGATTCCTGATTTGTAGCTGGTCAGGATCTGCTCGAGCTCGTCATCGGAAATGGCCTTGTAGTCGATTCGCCTGACATCTGGAACATCGTGCCCTTCGGTAACCAGCTGTAATGCCCCTACGCTATCCTGGCCAATGCAACTGAGCAAATCGAATGGCTGGGTTGATGCCGCTTGATAACGTGCTACAACAGGCAAACAGAAAGATGATGTCGAAGTTTCAATCAATATGGGCAGCCAACCAGTCGAGACCTTGCTTTGCAAACGTAAACAGTTGGTCGCTATAGCCAGGAGCAATCACACTGAGAATTATCTCGGGGTCAATATTCAGATAGTCTTGCACCAGCGTATTGCGAAGGCCAATGAGCTTGCTCCAACAGATCAAAGTGTCGGGGCATAGCTCACCACGTAGGACAAGGAACTCGAATGCCTGATTGGCATCCTGTGGGGTATGGCCTGCCAGTGTTTTGGCCCAGTGTTTTGCCACGCCAATACTCGTTTCGATAGAAACCTGCAGGATTCGCTCGGCGGCGCGGTACTCCAGATTGGAAAGGGTACGCTGCGCCAGAATTGCCCGGATCTCTGACAGCTCCGCCTGGTAGCGCGACAAGCTGGTGCGCAAAGCGCCGATATAAGCGTTATCGCTCATCTCTACTTCTCTACTTAAATCGATAACCGAGAGTTTCCCCCAGAACTCATTGCACTACAGCGCCAGCAGTTCTTCAGTGCTGTATCCAGTAGTCCACTCTGTTTAGTCGGAGCAAAGGCCACCGCCAGATCCCAGTTGGTGCTCGGGCAAGCTGTCCCCTTGGTACGGTCATTTGGTAGTTTGAGACAGAATACTTGTCAGTATGGTGTCACATGGTTGGGATTTTGTACGTAACGTTCAATAGCCTGCCGCGCTGCGCTTGGCTGCTGGCTTGTTCGGTGAGTCGAAAAGATGACTCACCGAACAAGCCCAGCTTCTGTAGATTTCCTCCTTTGGCATCCCATTCAGCAGATCAGGAATGGTGAGCAACGTCGCTTAAATACCCAAATACAACTCAAAAGCGACTTTGTGATGACGGATCACACTTAAAGTTTGTGCTGTCAGATCAAAAGGCTATCGAAAGGTTGTGTTTCGATCGTCATGTGGTGGTTCTAAAAAGGTATACCCCATTAAAACCACTTAATACCCTCTCGAAAATCATATTGAAACCACTTATATTGAACCAATAATTGGGAACCAGTTTAAACAGACCGATGGGGGTTTCAATGTTCATACGGGCGTATTTACGTGCATCGACAGTGGAACAGGATGCTGAGCGGGCACGAGAGCTGCTGATTGGTTTTGCTGCTGAGCATGGCCATCAGATTGCCAGTTTCTATGTGGAGAATGAGTCTGGAGCGACGCTGGACAGGCCTGAGCTTATGAGGCTGATCCGCGACGCTGCAGATCGTGACATTGTGCTGGTAGAGCAGATTGATCGTCTGGCCCGTCTCAATCAGACGGATTGGCAAACACTGAAGCAGCTTTTGGCACAGAAACAGCTCTCCATCGTTTCTCCTGAGCTTCCGACTTCCTGGGTGGCATTACAGGGGGGCAGCCGCTCCGAGTTCACCAGCGCCATCTTGCAGGCTGTAAATGGCATGCTGTTGGATATGCTCGCAGCCGTTGCTCGTAAAGACTATGAAGATCGCCGTCGCAGGCAGCAGCAGGGTATTGCCAAGGCCAGGGATGAAGGGAAATACCGTGGTAGGCAGAAGGATGAGAAGAAGCGTCAGCACATCGCCAGGCTGTTGGTGACAGGCCACAGTTATTCCGCGATTCAGGAGATGCTTGGTTGCTCAAGGTACCTTATCGCCAGTGTGGCCAAGGAGACACGCAGTTAACTCCAGAAGTAGTAATTTTTGATGACCGGCCCACCCTTGCGCTTTGGGCGTGGGGTTGTCTTGAGGTTTTTCGCTGTCCAGATGAGTGCGATGCTCAGCGCAGTGAACAGCCCGGCGGGCCAGTGCCAGCAGGTGAGTGCGGCAAGAGCCATTAACTGCAACCTGGCCGTGATGGGGCGCCTGGTGGCCCAGGCCAGTATTGGCCAGCACCAGTAAACCGGTGGTAGGCAGATCAGCAGCCATGCTAACAGCGTGTCGCCAAGTGCCATCAAGCCCAGCGCAACCACCGCCATGAGGGCTATATCAGCGATCGGTTTCATGGTGTCTCTCTTTTGCTTGCGCCTTGTAGCTATACAGACTCCACACGAAGACAACCGTGAAGAAGGCCAGCAAGCCTACCATTCCCCAACTGAACGCATCCATCGTGTTACTCCACCAATGAACATGATTTCAGCATGGCACCGAAGGTATTGGTGTTCAATCAACTTATTGAAAATGTTGATTTTGTTCGTTCGTGACAAAGTTGGAATACTGGAATCCAGTGGCTTATTGACCAGTGGAATCAGCGCCTTTATCCCCAGCCAATCTCTGTCCAATTCCTTTCCACATAACTATCTATCTGGAATCTTGGTGCGGATATTCCAGATAGTGGAATGTCGCTTCAGGGCATGCTTCTTGGAATCTTGGTAGATGTTCTCCTATCTATCTGGAATTTAAGTATGGAGTGACCTGAGTCCACTTTAGCAGTGCATGGGCTTTCATTGCGCTAGAAAATACCTGTACCATCAGCATATTGTGGTGTTCTATCCAGTAGCATCTACAGAGTTAGTTCTGTCCGATCAAAAACACATGAATGAATAAATACTCATTTATAGTAAATAATTTTGTTGATTGTGTGCTTTTATAACCCGCAAACAAGAAAGCGGATGTAGTAGATGATTGTTATTAGGGATAAATATGGCCACCGTACGACATTCAGATGAAAGCGACGGGACTTTACCTGCTAGTGCTTGGGTTCGTTTTTTGCGCAGCTATGGTCCGACATCGAACAACCTGACGATGTTCGACGAGTATGTTTCGCGAGCTCTGGGGCGGGCAAAAGTGAAGCCTATTCGTTTGTCCACACCACTGTTAGAGGAGATGGTTCGGCACATAGAATCCCAAACTCCGGGATCTATTCTGATCGCCGGAACTGCTGGCGATGGCAAGACGTATCACTGTCGTGCTTTGTGGGAACGCATCGGGGGTGAACCAAATACTTGGGCTGCCAAGGGCAACGTTAAAGAACTTCGTCTAGCTGATGGGCGTTTAGTGGTCTTCATCAAGGACCTCTCCGAGTTTAATGGTGAGGAGAGTGATTGGCCTTTGCTGCGGCTCGAAAGATCGGTATTAGAAGGCGATGACTCAGAAGTCGTTATCCTTGCTGCAAATCATGGTCAGGTTCTTGATCGACTCCGCGACTTAGGTAAACGGCAAGACCGTATACACCCACTTCGCAAACCTCTTCAAGAGCGCTTTTTACAGGCTGGTTCGGCTCCTACTCGCTTGGCGGTATTCGACCTCAGTCGCTCGACCAGCCGCCAGACGCTAGATGAGGTAGCCAGAGTAGTAGCAGGCCATCCCGAGTGGGACAGGTGTCAGTGCTGTGCGCTCAAGGCAGAGGGAAAAGTCTGTCCCATCGACGAGAACCGCCGCAGGTTGTTGGGGGCGTTGGACGGTGGCCAGCTTTCTCGTCGCTTGGGAGACTTGGTTGAAATTGCTAGGCTCAACGGGCTGCATCTACCTATGCGCGACTTGCTAGCACTTTGCTCTAACATGGTCCTCGGCTGCTCTGATGCCAAGCTGGCAAAGGAAAACCTTATGACCTGCGAAGATGTTGCGAAGATCCAGGAGAGTGGTGATTTTGGTAAAACTAGCATCTATGTCAATGCGTTCGGCGCCAACTTGCCCAAGCGCAGGGCTTTTTACCGCCCTATTTTCAAGGCCATGTCCAGTTTTGGTGTGGGTAATGAGTCCACTAACACTGCAGAGGGACTGCTGGTTTATGGCAAGGACGATTTACGTCTAAAAGACGACTTCGAGCGCCTTGTCGCGAGCGATCCCATTTACGGTGCTACGCCCGCCTTTAAGGCGGCCCAAGACGCCTATTTAGAGGGGGATGAGGGTAGCCGTTTAGAAGGGGGATGCTCAGAGTTCCTCGCGATGCTTGAAGACCAGCGGCGCAGGCTCTTCTTTACACTTCCGGATGGTGAAGCTGGCTATCCAAATTGGTCGATGAGCGCCTTCCGCTTTGCTGGCGACTACTTAGTTCTTATAGAAGCACTGAAGGCGAAGAGATCTGTCAGCGATACTGTTCGTGGACGTATCGTAAAGGGTTTAAACAGGGTGTTGACGGGTCTCCTTATTGAAAATGTGGACCGTATTTTCATCGCCAGCTCTGGTGGCTTTACTCAAAGTCGGGTGAGTGTTTTGTGTGACCATGAGACGCTCTCCCGCAGGCAAGGCGGTATCGGTATGGCCATTAGGCTTGCTGAAGAAACGGGTTGTCCTCGACTCGACGTTTCGCTCGCTGTAGGTGCCGGCAATTCAGTTGTCTTTGACTTGACCCCCATCCGCCATGAGTTCCTCTCACGTGTAGCTGAAGGCGCTTTACCTGCGAGCTTTTCTAACGAATGCCTTGAAGACCTGTTGGCTTTCAAAGCGAAGCTTATACGCAAGGCAGAAATCGTTAGGAAGGCTGGTATGGTCGGCGATGATGACGAGATCGTCGATGAGTCCTCTGCGCTGACGCTTAACTTTATCGAGATTGAGAGCGGCGGTAGCGGCTTTTCTCGCACTGTGACTGTGAGGGCTCCGGAATGAACGCAATTATTAAGCGGCCAGAGATCAAAAGTGTTGATTTTTGTGTCGATGAAAACATTTGGGGGCATCGTCTTTATGATGAGCAGCTTCCTCACCTGACCGTTCTTGAGTTCCTTGGGGTACTCGGCTCTAACTTGGATCGGCCGCTCAGGCCCCATAAGGAGCTGATTGGGTTTGTCATGTTCAAGCCGCAGCGGCAAATTCGTTTGCGCGGGCTGTTGTTCAACAATCCCTACGTTGCATCAATTGCGGAAAGTGCAGTTTCAGACGAGGAGAAGTGGAAACAATGGCTTGAGCGTTTTCAACTAGGCGCAACAGGCAATGGCGATGAGGACATGACCTACTTACGTCAGTCATTCACCAGTTTTGATGACTTTGCCAAGGCTATCGAACTTCTGCGCTCTTCTTCGTTCGAATCACGGAGTAACAAGCGCTGGAGTTCTAAATTCGTCTTCCCTTTCGGCCCCGATGCCCTATACGAAGACCTAAATATCAGTGTTCGTGGAATGAGTAATGATCGCCGTTTCTTTGCCCGGACAGGCGAGCTGCTCTACCTCATGCTCACGCGAGCCAAGCGAGGAGCTGAACTTGGCGACATCCTGGTCAAAGGTCTATTCGATCATGAGGCGCCGATGAATCGGTTAGCCAAGGCTCTGCAGGGTGCACCGCAGCACGCCGATGAGCCTCGGCAATCTGGTTATCTTCCAGAGATCACAAATGCTCGTTTCGACCAAATCTGCGAGGATTGGCTGTCCATCCTGGCTAAAGAGATGCCGATCTATGATGCATTGGAGCACCTAATCGCGATCACCGGCCTGAACATGCTGCTCTACTTCTTGGAGCGAGCTAAGTGTGTCGCTGGCGATGACGAACCGGTGGAGTTTGTCTGTGAAATTATATCCAAGGAGCGCACCAAGATTCGAGCTCTCTCTGGCGATAGCTATCAGTTTAATCAAGGGTTGCCAGCAAAGGCAGTGAGAGCTCATGTTGAATCGATCCGGACTGAAGCTCGATGGGTTGCTGCTGATGATGCGGAGTTCCCGGAGTCCGAGCGTATAAAGCTCATGCGCGAACGCTTCCAATGGCCACCGACGGAAGGGGGAGATGATGAAGACTACACAAGCTGTAGCCCGGATGAATTGATCACAAACTTGGCCGATAACGCCTTGGCTCGCCATGCACAGCATATCGGAAAGATTCATGCGTCATGGTCACGTGCTATCGGGCTCAGTTCCCGTAGGCTTTCGAGGCGCACCCGCTACGCGCCTAACGATAAGTTACTTAAGTCGCTCGTAGTTTCCATCGTGAATGACAGGATGCAGTTCGACGAGTTTTTAGCTGAAGCAAAGCGCAGGTATGGCTTAGTGATTGGCGATGCTGAAGGCTCACGCTTGGTCGAAGCAAAGTTAGTAGACCAAGAAGAGCTCAGCAATAACCAAGATAATTTAGAAGCTCGACTGGTCGGTTTAGGCTTGGTTCGCAGGTTATCCGATTCTTGCTCGTTTGTAGAAAACCCATTTGCGTTTCAGGGAGAGGCAGAATGCTGACGGATCGCATTATTGGTCGCGTCGGCGCGAACATCCTCGCGCAACGCATATCTAACCCTGGTCAGCCTGGCGAACTGGCTGCTTTATTCAGGCTCGACAAGCTTGCAGCCAACCAAATTGCGGCGGTAGCGCAAGCTATCATTGCTAACCCAGACCTGCGCGCCAAAGTTGATCTTATGATCCCAGAGGTCTTGGTAGAAGGCCAAGGGCTACCCCCAGAAATTCTAATTGCTCACAACGCGGGTTACGTCCGCAACAATGCTTCGACCACCAAGGCGGCGATTCTTACAGCCAATGGCAACGAGCACAACCTGGCTGACACCCTGGGCCACGTAATGGCTCTAGGCGCCAAAGAGATGCGTGCTAACCCTGAATCGTGGGTTGAGGCAACACTCCACTCAGGTGGCATTGCCCCGGTGCCTGATGACAGAGCAGTTTTTCAGGCGGCTCTTGACGGATTATTTGCTACCTCTGAACTCTCGTTAGTGCAGCTTGGTGAGTTTTGTGCCGCCATTGTCGAGGCATCTACTTTACGTGGGTTACCTATCCGAGATGCTATTGGTTTTGCTTTGCCTTATGTGGGATTACCCAGAGACAGCTCCTATTTCTCGAATGCCAAGACTTTCGTTGCGTCACGTAAGCCGTGGCACAAGGCTTTCACCAATCTCTTTGCTCAGCGCGCGCCGTTGCTCAAAAAGCTTCGCCAAAATGGCCAGCCTCTAGACCCGGAAGAGATCTCCGAGCGTATAGAGGCTAACGCAGCAGAAATTACGGACGCGGCCCGACAAGCGCTCGAAGCCTTCGTCGCCTCTCCTCCCGGAGATCAAGAGGCTGCCAATGTTCTCGCCCAATTTGAGTGGGAGAGTGACGGCGTATATCTAGCTTTTGACAAACCCAAGGAAAAGCAGTTGGGTTTAGCGAAGTCGACAATTTACTTCTTCGACCATGAGTGTGACCAAGAAAGCTCGCTCGATGATGAGGATCGCAAGCATCTGGAAGATCTAGATAGTCGTGAACGGCGATCCGAGTTTACTGAGGAAGACGAAGTTTTTTTCGTCAAGCAGCGAAGGCTCTTGGAGCAAGACCCTAAACTTTGCTCGCGCTGGGAGAAAGCTCTCTACGGTAAGCCTATTGAATGCAATGATTTCTTCGAAGGTTTTGCTAGGGTAATCAACAGCCTGCACGCAGGCCTTCGAGATCCACAAGGAGAGCGAATCCTACGTTTTACTGTGACCAAGGGCCGCAAGGAATGGCGCGAGCGATTTAACTATGATGCCGGCAGCTACTTCTCAGCAATGTATCGTGGCTTAAAGGAGCTTATGGGTTCCAAGGTGCAGTGGAAGGTAGAGCGGCTGGGTAATGCAAATCTGCCAGATCCTCTTTTCGATTATGAAGCCTTTTTCGCCATGGAGAAGGAACTCCGCAACGATAAAAAGAGCAAGGTTCGTCCTAACTCGTCTTTATCTCGCCAAGCCTTGCAGATCAAGTTTGATGTTGCCTTGATCCAAGTCGCTAAAGGCAAAGAGACCGTACTGGCAAAGACTCAGCTCCTTTGGAGTTACAAACCCACGTCTATTGGTTTGTCGATGGTTGCTGACATGAAACGTCTCTTGGATAAGGGCGCAGTAGGTTGCACGGAGGTACCTCGCCGCCTTGTTAGCAAAAAAGGGGGGGTACAAAGTGTTTCGTTACTCGATACAGGCACTTTGGAAGCGACATATTCGACTGATGCAGGCTCGTTGGTTCCAGCGACGAGCAGGCTGCGGAGCTTTCGCCAGGAGATAAAAAATCGGATCAAAGATCTTGCTCAGGAAGGTCGGTTGACTCAAGACCAGTATAAAGAAGTAAAAACTGCGTGGGATACGTTCGAGCAAGACTATATCAGCGCGATGGAGTGCTTCATCAATACAGGGTTGCAGGGCGATGCGATTATGCGTCAGGCCGAGTCTTTTGCCACTCTGTTGAATACCCTGATGGCACATGCTCGTGGTGACGTTTGCCGTTCACGGCTCGTTTCCGAAATACTCTCTGTGGGAATGGCCCGCATTGTTGGCGACAATCCAGCAATGATCATCCCTCCGTGGCAGCCAGAGCGCATGAAGGCCTTGGCTGTGAAGACGCGGCGCATTGCCGGTTTCGCCGGCCATTTGCTATCGAGCAGCCGCATACTTTATGGCGACCGCGAGATCTTCATGCGAGAGCTTTCTGACGAAATAGCTCATCCGTTCTATCCGGAGATCGCGGTTCTCAATCTGGATGGTGCTATGGCGCTGGTTTCCGTGAGCAGCACAGTCAACGGCTATAGCTTACTGGAGTCGCCCACTCATGGCGCGAAGGAAGCCATGACCGATGTCGATCCGACAGCCGCGGCCAAACAAGCGCGCGAGCTTTTGGAACGTTATGTTGGACTGCAGCCCCATGAGGCAAACAACCTTAGCGTTGTACTCTATAATGCAGATGCAGCCGAGCTACCTCTCGCCACTGTCCGAGAACTTTCATCTATCCAAGAAGATGGCAAGCTTCAGTGTAGCGTTTCAGTGCGCCACTCAGATCCAAGTAAGCTACGAAGGATTTATGGTGAACTCGTCAATAAGGCAGGAGACGATCCCGATCTGCCAGTGGTGAGTGAAACTAGCGATAATTTCATATCGAAGCTGCGGATTTCAGTGACGCCCCTTTCGGCTACCCCACGTGAGAGTGCGCAAGGTTTCAAGGCCTTCGATGTCGCCTTCCTGCATGACGTAGTTGCGCGAGCAGCACAGACCGAGTGGCTCCCTGTTGCCTGGTCTAACGATCGGTCCAACGTGGATCATGCCCCTTCGCGCTGGTCTTATCGAAGCGTGTCTGGTGAGAACGAGTTGAAGTCAACTACATTCCTGACCTGCCCATGGCAAACAGCATCTGGCTGGGCATATGTGTCGGCTGTGGCTGCTGTTTGTCGCCAGACGGACGTATTGCAAGGAGAGCGATTCCTGCCTGCTCGTCGTATTTCTTTGCAAAGCCCAGAGCTAGCCTCAATGGTCAAGGATGCACATGAGCTGGCTGAATGGGTGGCTACCTACGATGAGCTTCTCGATAAGCGTCAGCTCCAACACAACGACATTACTGTGGTGCGTTACCGCCGGGGCTCGACCAATGGCCGTAATATGATTGTCAGTTCCACCTCGGAACTCCGGCTGCTGGATGTGCTCGTTCGCAGGCGCCTGCAAGAGTTGAACCTCCAACTTCAGCCTGATGAAGTCCAGGTTGCTGCGGACAAAGCGAAGCGTGATGCGCTTTCAATCTCCGGCGATATTGTGCTTCGTGCGGCTAAACGAGGTGTTTCCGCTGGAGAGATGATCGGCCTTGTGCTTAGCCGCTACCTGCTTACTGAGGAGTTCAAAGCCGCAGGAAAGCACAGCCTGACCGCCTATTTCTTACTTGACGATTATGCAAGCTGGCTATCACAGCCTGAGAGCCGCATAGCGGATATTTTGGCGCTCAACGTCGAAGAACACGATGATAACGTCCGAGTCGTCATAGCTATTGTTGAGTCAAAATATGTCGGGGTTGATGGACTTGCCAATGCGCGTCGTGGTTCCAAAGACCAACTCCTAGCAACCTTAGGTATGTTTCGAGAGGCCCTTTTTGGTGACCCAGGCCGCCTTGATCGGGATGTCTGGTTGGCACGTTTGGCAGATATGCTTATCGATGCGGACATTCCGCCCGGTATGACAGGATTGATGGAGCGTGCCCGCGTTAAGTTGCGAGAGGGGAATGTAGAGATCTCTTTAAGAGGTTACTCGCACGTCTATATCCACAATTCGGATGCAGGTTCAGTTTCGGCATCAGATCAAGATTTGTTGGATGACACCGAGGGCGTAAGGGCTTGGCAAGAAGTCTTCGACAGGCCGGATGTGCGAAAACTCATCGAAAATTATGCCAAAGGCCTAGGGGCTCACGACGCCCGGGCGGGTCTTGGTGCTCAACAGCCTTGGTGTGGGCACTCTTTCAAAAAGCCCGCACCAAGAGTGCAATGGTTGGCCACAATTGATCAATTAAGCAGTAGTCAAGCTGACTCCTCTTATGAGCCACTTTCGGGTTGTGTCGTTTCGACGGCTGAGCCGAACAGTCTTGTGCAAAAGCCTTCGGCTATCAAAGATGAGTTGGCCCCAGTCTCCCCATCCGATACTGCTTCTGTTAAGAGCCAGGTTACTGCCACTCTCACCGGGTTGGGGGAGACGTTTTCCAAGCTGGTTGCATCGAAGTTTGCCGGTAGTGCGCAAGCTGATGCCGAGAGGGAGGTGTGGGCCGAAAATGTAACCAAGAAGCTAAAAGCCGCGCTTAATAGTTACGGCCATCAGGCTGCTATCTTGGGCACACGCTTGACTCCTAACGGTTGCCTAGTCCGTTTGGCGGGCTCAGATAAACTTCGTGTCGAAGACATCGAGAACAAGCGTACTCAGCTTTTGACCACCCATGCGATCAGCCTTGTCACAGTCCAACCCAAACCGGGAGAGATTGTGGTGACGGTCGCGGGCGCAAAAAGGCAGGCTGTCTCTCTTTGGGAGCTTTGGTCGCGTCGAGAGCTAAACAGAAATGTTGCGGGTATCAACACTTCATTCTTGCTAGGGCTCCAAGAAATCAACGGTGCGCTCCTGTATCTGAATTTGGGCTCTGAGTTCGGCGGGCTATCATCTCATGAACCCCACTCGTTGGTGGCTGGGGCTACAGGTAGCGGCAAATCAGTACTCATACAGGCGCTGCTATTAGATATTGCCGCGACTAACCCAAAGGAACTCGCCCAAATCATTTTGATTGACCCGAAGATGGGAGTGGATTACGCACCTCTGGCCGACTTGCCTCATATGCGCGATGAGATTGTAACTACCAAGGAAAAAGCCGCCGAAGTGCTCGAGGCTTTGGTACAAGAGATGGAGGATCGATACCGCGCCTTCGCAAGAGTCAGAGCGCGGGACTTACCCTCCTACAATTCAAAGGCTTCGGTCGAAGAGCGGCTTCCAATGATCTTCTTGGTTCACGACGAGTTTGCCGACTGGATGCTTGATGACGCCTACAAATCGGCTGTCGGAGCGGCAGTCCAACGATTGGGAGTGAAGGCCCGAGCTGCAGGTATTCACTTAATCTTCGCAGCTCAGCGCCCTGACAAGGATGTGATGCCGATGCAACTTCGTGAAAACTTAGGCAATCGCTTGATTTTAAAGGTATCCAGCGAGGCAACATCAAAGATCGCGCTTGATAGAGCTGGAGCCGAGTTATTACTGGGCAGAGGCCATTTGGCTGCCAAGCTCAATGGCGAACAGGGCCTTGTCTTTGCTCAAGCACCTTTTCTTTCTGATCTGGATATCGATTTAGCTGTTACTGCGATCCAAACTGACAACGATCTGCGAGGAGATAAAGTTGAAGGTTGATGATGCGGTTGAGACCATCGCGAAATTTTTTAACGATCTGATCAGTGCTTGTGTGCCTGGTTTGGTGCTAGCTATCGGATTATTAGTGATGCACCTTGGACCCGCTTTCGTTCAGTCACTACTTATATTAACGGAAGGAGTTGGTGGTGGGTTAACAATGATCGGCTTACTCTTTGCTCTCGGGCATACACTTCTGGCTGCAAATCAAATAGCTTTAAAACCACTATTTACTAGCACAAAAATCTTAAAATCCTTTAATGAGGATGCAGCAAAAAAGCGGCAATCGTATAAATGGTTTTTGGAGATAGTAGAGTCCCAACAAGGCACTGGACAAGCTGCTTGGGATTTCCATGATCTTAGAGCGGTTGCCTTGTCGGTTTCAGCAGAAGCCGCAATGCTAGGAAGAAAGTTCATGTTTATCTCATTGCTCTGCAGTGGAGTCGGAACAGCTTTGTTGATAATTTGTGTTGACTACCTATTGTGCTCAATTTTTATGCCTAACTTAATTTATAGCTATGTGCTGGCCGCGCCTTGGTATGCACAAGCTACTTTGCTCTTTGGTACAGCAATATTACTATTTCAACAAGGTACTAATTTTTATAGTAGGGCAATGACAACACCATTCTCTGTAGCTGTTGCAGAAATAAAGATGAAGCAAACTACCAATGAATCAAATTCGTAAGAAGATATATCTCGCGGGTGGATTTCGCTCTGGTTGGCAAGAGACTGCAAAATCTAAGCTTGATGGGTTTGAGCTTCTAGACCCAGGAGCTCATTGTATCAAGGATCCTCTCGAATATACCCGTTGGGATTTGGCTGCGATCCGTGATTCAAATATCGTGTTAGCCAACATGGAGGCTTCTAATCCTGGTGGTTACGCACTAGCTTTGGAGGTGGGTTTCGCAAAGGCTCTTGGGAAGTCAATTTATCTAGTAGACCAAATAGAAGACCCTTCGATCAGTCATTACTTTGAAATGGTAAGGCAATGTTCTGATAGAGTATTCAAAACACTGGAGGAGGCTATCTTGCACATTAAGACAATTGAGAGTAGATAGGTTAGTCGGATTGACGCGTATGATTTTATTTGTATAGCTGTCTTCCAGACACACACCTGAAAAACTGTAGTGGTCAACTAAATCCGGACACTTGCTTAGGCCGAACCTCGGCTTTTGCTGGCGGTATCCCGTCATTGTATTGATGTGGACGCCGCCAGTTGTAGTAATCCATCAGGTAATAACTGATATCCCGCTTTGCCTCCCGCACGCTCATGTATCCCATAGCCGGGAGCCACTCTGACTTCAGGCTTCTGAACAGCCGTTCCATCGGGGTATTATCCCAGCAGTTGCCACGCCGACTCATACTCTGGGTCATGCGATAGCGCCACAGTCGTTGTCGAAATGCCCGGCTACCATATTGGCTGCCCTGGTCAGAGTGAAATAGCACACCTGATGGGCAACCCCGCTGCTGATAGGCCATCTCTAGTGCTTTGATGGCCAATTCTGCATCAGGTTTATCAGACATCGCCCATCCCACGACCCGCCGGGTATGCAGGTCAAGAACCGCTGCCAGGTAATGCCAACGACCACCTGCCCAGACGTAGGTGATATCGCCACACCACACCTGATTGGGTTGCTGGACATCATATTCGCGGGCCAGCAGATTGGGAATATCCGGTCGTTCAGACTGTGCCACCTTATAGCGGTGTGCGCCCGGCTGTTTGGATGCCAGCCCGGCTTCCTTCATCAGGTTACGTACTTTGAATCGGCCAATCTGATACCCCAACTCTCGCATCATCGACATCAAGGCGCGGCTGCCCGCTGAGCTCCGGCTTTCTTTGAACAACCGGCGCAACTCGCTGCGCTGCTGCATACGTTCACGGTTAATCGTCCGCCTGCGAGCCAGATAGTCGTAAAAACAGGATGTTGGAACATCGAAAGCGCAGCAGACCAAGGTGATGGGGGCTTGCTCCCTTAATCGGTCTATCAGCGCGTACGTGTGAACTCGTCCGCCATCAAGAGAGCAGTAGCCTTCCTAAGAAACACCCTCGATTGCCTGTAGGATAAAACCAAATTCGGCGGCCCGACGGTGCAATCCCTTGACCACCCGATCGCGGTACTGCTGCTCGTAGTGA
>NZ_JBGLRC010000028.1:0-54351 GCF_041402345.1 Aeromonas sp. S11(2024)
CATACGGTGACTCCGGATAACACGGTAGGGGTACCGTTTTGTTATCCGGTTTGAAGCCGTATGACCACTCCCTTTTGTGGGCAACTGTCAGGTGAATACCATCTCCATACATTTCAACGGACACGTCACATGGACGATGAAAATGGCTCGGGTTGTCCCTGAGCCATTTTCACCTTGAATGATGGCTTAGATCCGCCCCTGATAGCGCAGGGGAAAGCGGCCCTGACTGTCGGGCTGGCCGAGGAAGGGAAGCCCCTGTTGCATCTGCGGTGGCAGTGCCGGGCCCGGTTTCAGGGTGCCCTGGAACAGGTATTGGCCATTGGGTTGCAGCTCGAGGCGACCCATGGTCTGCACCGCATCGGAGCTCTGCTTGAGTTCAGCCACCAGTTTGGAGTCGAGGCAGGTGAGTTTCACCTCGGGGTCGGCCAGATCCAGCTTGCCCGCCGGGGTATCGGCGCTGGCGTTGTACCAGTCGAGGTTGCCGTAGAGGTTGTCACACCAGGGGTTGCCCTGGGCAAATTGTTCCACTTTGAGCTGCAGCTGGCCGCTGACGGTGAGCGGGATCGGCAGGCGCATCGGCACCCGGCTCAGCAACCAGGGGGCGGGGGCGTTGAGGGTCAGATCCCGGCCGAAGGCGGCGCCATTCCAGCCGACAACGCCCTGACCATTGAGACCGTTGCGATCGCCAAAGCGAATGGCCACTTCGGGGGCGAAGCGCAGCAGCGACCAGCCGTTGAGATCCCAGCGCAGCTGGTTCACCGATTCGCTGGCATATTGCAGTCGGGCAATCTGGCCACTCCAGAGGGTGCCGCTCACCCCTTCCAGTTTCAGCAGGTTGGCAATGTTGGCAGGCAGCGGCAGATGGCGAGCTACCAGTGCCGCGGGCAGGGTGGCCAGCAGGAAGAGCAGATAGGCGGCCAGAAACAGGCTGGCAATCAGGATGCGTTTTTTCATTGTGGACGACTCAACTGCAAACGTCTGACCTTGACCAGACCCGGAGCCAGATCCTCGCGGGCGATCTCTATGATTTGAACCTGAATGCCGTGCTGCTCCACCAGCGTGGAGAGCCAGAGCAGCAAGTCATCGAACTGGACAGTGTCGATCCACACTTGCAGCTCCTGCGCCTGGGGTTGCAGCCGGGAAATCTTGATCTTGTGGTTGAAGGCGGTGCGGTTGACCACCCCTTCCAGGGTGCCGCTGGTATCGATCTGGCGACCCGATCCACCCTGCATGGCCAGCACCTCTTCCCCCTTCTCCTTGAGCCAGGCGAGGGTCTGCTGCTGGTTCTGCACCTGCCGCTCCTGCTCCGCGATGCGGTTGGCGATGGGCTGCCAGACGCTCCAGTAGAAGAGACCGACCAGCAGCAGAACGCCGCCTGCGACCACCAGCCGCTGTTCCCGTGCTGTGATGCCGTGCCACCAGCCCTGCAATTTTTCCATCATGATGATTTACCCTTGAGCACCAGTGCGCCCTCTACCTTGCCCTCGGTGCTGCGCACCTCGCCTTGCTGTACCTCGAATTGCTTGCCAGCCAGCTCACGGAACCGCTCGATCTCGGCAAAGCCTGGGGCGGTCACCTGCAGCCTCAGCTCGCGGCGACTGGCATCAAAGCGCATCACCTGTGGTTTCAGACCGGGGACTTCGGCAAAGGTGGGGGCCAGCTCGGTGAGCATCAGCAGCACGCCGTTTTGCGGGGCTTGTCCCATCTGTTGCAGATGCTGGTTCATCTGGCTGCGCACGTTCACGATGCGGCTTTCACCCGGGAAGATGCGGGTATAGACGGCGCGGATCTCCGCTTTCAGCGCCTTGTCCTGCTCGGTGAGCTGATAGAGCTGCACCCCGCGCTGGCCGAGGGCCACCAGCAGCAACAAGCCTGCGGTGATGGCCACCTTGCGCCACTGCAACCAGTAGCGGGCATATTCGGTCTGCGGCCGGTAGGGGCCGGTCAGCAGGTTGGCGCGGCAGGTGAGTGCCCCTTTGGCTAGCAGCAGCATGGGGAGTTCGGGCTCCGCCGCCTGCCAGTTGGCGGCGGCAATGGCGGGCACCGGTGTGTGGCTGTGGATGGTGACCGGCTCGACTTCGGTTGCCAGCAAAATAGCCAGCAGCGGCTCGTCGGCGACGATCCCCAGACAGGGGCCCTGACGTACCAGCCACTCGCTGTCGAGTTGCAGCGCAGACCAGCCATCAGCGGCCTGTGGCAGCGCCAGCACATCGGGCAGCAGTTGCAGGCTCTTGAGGCCAGCGGCATCGAGCCAGCCGAGCCACTCGCTCATCTTCTGCCGATCCACCGCCATCAGGTCGACCTGTTGCCCTTCGTGGGCCAGCACCACCAGATGGAGCTCGTCCACATCGGAGGCGATCTGCTCCTCCAGCAGATAGGGGAGGGCCGCCGCCGACTGGCGGTTGTAGCGACCCGGCAGGGTGACGCGCCGGAAGATCAGATCGCTGCCCGGCACCAGGGTGACCACGGGGCGGCCACCGGCCCGCTCCTGCAGCTCGCCCAGGGCATCGGCCGAGGGCAGGGTGCCGGAGGCGATGATCTCCTGCTCCTGACCGGACCAGACCAGCCAGGCCACGGGTTGTTGTTTATTGGTCCCCAGTCGGATGACCAGACTTTCGCTCACGCATCTCTCTCCTGCGATACCGGTTTGCAAAGGGCGTTGTGCGCCCTGGCAACCGGTGCGCAGCCCGCAGGCTGCATCCAACATCTCTCGTACCCGCGGGCGAAGGCCCGCCGGTGCGCTGTTTATTCGGCGCCGCTACTGAGGCGGCGCAGCATCACCAGTTTATTGTCCTTGCCCCGCTGGAACAGGGTTTCGAGCCAGGCCCGGTTATCGCCGACCTCGGCCACGACTCGGGCTTCGAAGAAGTCGCTCTTGACCACCAGCGCATCTTTCAGCCCTTTCACCGAATCGACCGGAGCGAGCATGTCCGTCATCAGCTTGCTCTCTTTCCACCCCTTCTGTGGCCGCTCGTTCAGTACTCGCTTGGCGTCATCCAGCCCGATAGTGCCCAGATAGAGGGCGACCAGCAGCTCGGGGCGCTGGGGGGCAAGGGTATTGATATTGATCTTCAACTTGTCGTTGGGCAGGGTGCAGACATAGGGAGCCAGTTTGGCATAGACCCTGGCCGTCACCCCGCGCACCGCCCGCAGCTCATCCTTGCCCAGCATCCACTGGTTGGCGGTCAGATAGGGTGGCTTGAGACCCTCGTAATAGGCGTCCTCTGCACCAAGGCTGGAGACCAGCACCGTATCCTTGTCAGTCCAGTCACGGATGGCATCGGTGAGCTGGGCCGCTTCGTAATCATCCATCGCCAGCTGTTTGAGCAGTTCGCGAAACACCTGCACCGGATAGGGCTGCTGCGCCAGATCCTCGCCGCTTCCCGCCTTGGAGGCCACGCTCAGGCTGTTGAGGTTGAAGCAGGATTGCAGGTCGGTCACCTCGCCCTTGAGCTGGCCATCGTCCAGCGGAAATACAGTGTTCTTGCGGGCCCAGTTCTGGCTGAGGTTGACCACCTCGGGGTTGTCCTTGAAATCCTGCGTCAGCACCTTGCTCACCAGCGCCTCTGCCGAGAGGGCATACCACCACGCCTGTTTGCCGGTGGTGATGTTGGCGGTGCGGCGCAGCTCAAGCTGCAGGCGGCCGCTCATATTGCTGGCGATGATCACCATCACCGAGAGGATCAGCAGCACCACCAGCAGCGCCATGCCGCGCTGGCGATCGGGAGCGGCGAGATTAGCCCGCATTGGCGCCCCCTCCGTTCTGGCTGTCACCATTACCGCCATTGGTATTGCCGTTGCCGCCGTTGTTCCCGTTGTTGTTGTTGTTGTTGTTGTTGTTGCCACCTTGGTCGGGGTTGCTGCTCTGGCTGTTCTCTTCGGCGCGCTGGCCACCGGCGCCAATCAGGAACTGACGGCGAATGGTGCCGTAATCTTCCAGATCCAGCTCCACTGCCAGCCCGTGGGGCAGTACGCTGCGCTGGGTCCACTCCTCTTTCCAGTTGCCCTTGTCGAAGAAGTAGAGGCGAAACGCCGTGACTCCCGCCAGCACCGGCTGGATGCGCGGCTCGGTGCCGATCACCGGATCCGGATAGAGGTAGCTCAGGCGCTCCAGCTTCTGATCCTTGAGGCGCCAGCCGACCCGTTGCAGATGGGAGCGAGGCAGCATGCCGTCCGGGTTGAGCCAGCCGCTGCGCATAAAAGCCATACCCCAGTCATCGCTCTGCTGGCCGAACCGGGAGGCCGCCAGCAGCACCTTGTTGTTCTCCCCCTCGATGCGACCGCTGCGCGGCACCATCTGGGTGATGTCTCGCTCCAGCAGGGTGAAGGCGAGCTGCAATTCGTTGAGGCGGGCCTCCTTGCGCTTGGCCACCTCGTCGCTGGTGAGCACCCCCTGCAGCACCTGATAGGCCCCCATGCTGAGGCTGGCGAAGATGGCGATCGCCACCAGCATCTCGAGCAGGGTGAAACCGGCATGGCGGACGGGGCGAGGCGTGCGGGCAACGTGCTGGGTCATCGGCTGATATAGGTCCGCATCATGGCGACCGGGTTCTCGGCCTTGGCCTCGGTGCGCACTTCCATATCGAGTGCCCGGAAGTTGTTGTCGGCGGTGGCGACACCGCGATAGCGCCAGTACCAAGTCTGCCCGGCCATCTGCTCATCCCCTTCCACCCAGCTGCCACCAGGCCACTTGTTCTCGAGCTTCTGTTGCACCAGCTGGTTCTCCACCACCCAGGTGGCCAAGGTCTTCTGCTCCAGATAGTTGAGGGCCGAGAGGTGTTCGCTGGCGGTTTTCATTACCGCGAGACCCGCGATGGCAAAGACTGCCAGCGCCACCATCACTTCGAGTAAGGTCATACCGCGAGCGTTCATTCGCCCACCTCTTCATCTTCATCACCGGTGAGCAGGGTGAGGCGGCCGAACTCGTCCCCCTTGACGATGCGGGTGTAGCGGGCATCTTCATCCTGCTGGGTGAAGGTGAGCACGAACGGGCTCAGCTCGCCACCCGGGAAGATGAGCAACTGCGGCGTGCGCTCCTTCTCGTCGCGCTTCTGTTCGGTTTTCTCGTCGGAGTCAGGCTGCCAGCCAAAGCCTTCCAGCTCCAGCGCCAGCGTCATGTTCTCGGCCAGTTGCACCGGCCCCAGCTGCTTGTCGCCAGTCAGGGCCAGCCACTTGCGATCTTTGGCCTGACGCTGCATAAACTGCCAGCCGTTATCTTCGATGCGAATGCCTACCAGCCGACCATCCATCACCGCGTACTCCTGCGCCAGCTGCAGCGTCGCCATCAGGCGACGCGCCTGCTTGTCCAGCTCCCGATCCCCTCTGGCTCCTCCCATGCTGAGGGTGACGGCGGTGGCCACCAGCCCCATCAGCATGGCGACCAGCAACACTTCCAGCAGGGTAAAACCAGCCTGGCGACTCTGTTTCATGGCGCCAGCCTCAACTGCATAGCGGTAGCCTCAAGCCGACCCATCAACATGGCAACGACCAGCACCTCCAGCAGGGTAAAGCCGGCTTGGCGACGAGCAGATGGCGCAGCCCTCATTCAGGCTGCTCCAGCAAGGCGGAGTGAATGCGCTGGCGGCACATCACTTATTCGAAATCCTTCAGGTTCCAGTTGCCGATGTCGTCATCGGTACCGGCTTCGCCATCCAGACCCATGGAGAAGATGTCGATCTTGCCGAACTGGCCCGGGCTCAGCAGCTGGTACGGGTTGCCCCAGGGATCTTGCGGCAGGCGCTTGATGTAGCCGCCATCGCGGTAGCTGCGCGGCGCCGGATCGATGGAAGGCTTGGTCACCAGCGCGTCCAGACCCTGTTCTGTGGTCGGGTAGCGGTTGTTGTCCAGCTTGTACATGTCGAGGGCGTTTTCCAGCGCCACGATATCGGAGACCGCTTTCTGCTGGTCAGCCTTCTCCTTGTTGCCCATCAGGTTGGGCACCACCAGACTGGCCAGAATGCCGAGGATCACGATGACCACCATGACTTCCAGCAGGGTAAAACCGGATTGACGACGTTTGTTCATGAGTTGCTCCGTAACGAATGAGATGGGATAGCCCATCAGAGAGTGATCACTGGGTGGGTTCGACGGGCCGCCAGCGGCGCCACCGAACACCGGAAACTTACATATTCACCATATTGTTGAGCTCGAGGATCGGCTGCAGGATCGACATCACGATAAACAGCACCACCCCGGCCATGGAGACCACCAGCATGGGTTCGAACACCCCGAGGGCGATATTGACCTGGGATTCAAACTCCCGATCCTGGTTGTCTGCCGCCCGCTCCAGCATACTGTCGAGCTCGCCGCTCTGCTCGCCGGAGGCGATCATGTGCAGCATCATGGGCGGGAAAATCTTGGTCTCGGTCAGCGACTTGCGCAGACTGGTCCCCTCGCGCACCCGTTCGGCGGCCTCAAGAATGCGCATTCTGGCAAAGTCGTTGGAGAGCACTTCGCCGGAGATTTTCATCCCCTCCAGCAGCGGCACCGCACTGGCATTGAGGATGCTTAGAGTTCGGGCGAAGCGGGCGGTGTTGAGACCGCGGCTGACCCGGCCAATCACCGGCAGGCCGAGCAGCACCTGATGCCAGCGTCGGCGACGCTTTTCATCGGTGAGCCACCAGCGCCAGACAAAGCTGCCAAGGAAGATCAGCAGCAGGAACCAGAGGCCGTAGGCCTGCATCAGTTCGCTGGTACCGATGAGAAAGCGGGTGGTGCCCGGCAACTGTTGACCCATATGTTCAAACTGGGCCACCACCTTGGGCACCACGGCGGTAAGCAGGATCGAGATAACCCCGATAGCGACACAGGTGAGCACGATGGGGTAGATCATCGCCTGCAGCAGCTTGGTGCGCATATGCTGGCGCTGCTCGGTGTAGTCGGCAAGGCGGTTGAGCACTTTTTCCAGATGGCCCGATTTTTCACCGGCAGCCACCATGGAGCGAAACAGCTGGTCGAACACATGGGGAAAAGCCCCCAGCGAGTCGGCCAGCGAATAGCCTTCCACCACCTTGCTGCGCACGGTCGCCACCAGAGAGCGCAAGTGTGCCTTTTCGCACTGCTCGGCCACCGCTTTGAGCGCCTCTTCGATGGTGAGACCGGCCCCCACCAGAGTGGCTAGCTGGCGAGTGATCAGAGCCAGCTCGGCAGTGCTGGCACCGCGCCGAAACAGGGCGAAGCGGGTCGCCTCCCGTTTCGCCTTCTCGGTGGTCTCGTTCACCTCGAGGGGGGTGAGCCCCTGCTCGCGCAGCAACTGGCGTACCTGACGGGCGGAATCCCCCTCCATCACGCCGCTCTTGCTGCGCCCCTTGTTGTCGAGGGCCTTGTATTCGAATGCCGCCATCTCAATCTTCCCGGGTCACGCGCAGTACCTCTTCGAGGCTGGTCTGCCCCTTGAGGACCTTGTCGATGCCGTCACGGCGGATGCTGGGGGTGTGGCCGCGGATCAGCCGCTCGATGGCGAGCTCGCCGCTGGCGCTGTGAATGGCTTCACGCACCGCTTCATCGATCACTACCAGCTCGTGGATACCGGTCCGGCCACGGTAGCCGGTGTGGTTGCACAGCTCGCAGCCGACCGGGCGCCACACCTGCTGGTCGGGGGCCAGCTCGATGCCCATGGCGAGGCGCTCCTGCTCGGTGATGGGGCGCGGGGCGCGGCAATCGGGGCAGAGGGTGCGCACCAGCCGCTGGGCCAGCACCGCCAAGAGCGACGAGGAGAGCAGGAAGGGCTCGATCCCCATGTCCCGCATCCGGGTGATGGCGCCGATGGCGGTGTTGGTGTGCAGGGTCGACATCACCAGGTGGCCGGTCAGTGAAGCCTGCACCGCAATCTGGGCGGTTTCCAGATCTCGGATTTCCCCCACCATCACCACATCCGGATCCTGGCGCAGAATGGCGCGCAGGCCGCGGGCGAAGGTCATGTCCACCTTGGTGTTGACCTGGGTCTGGCCCACCCCTTCGAGGTCATATTCGATGGGGTCTTCCACCGTCAGGATGTTGCGATCCCGCGAGTTGATTTCGGAGAGCGCCGCATAGAGGGTGGTGGATTTACCGGAACCGGTCGGGCCGGTAACCAGAATAATGCCGTGGGGCTTGCGAATAAGCTCGCTGATGATGGTGCGGTTGGCCGCTGTCATCCCCAGCTGCTTGAGCTCGAGGCGCACGTTGTTCTTGTCGAGCAGACGCAATACCACCCGCTCGCCGTAGCTGGACGGCATGGTGGAGACCCGCACGTCGACGGCGCGACCGCCGATACGCAACGAGATACGGCCATCTTGCGGCACCCGCTTCTCGGCGATATCCATCCGCGACATCACCTTGATCCGCGAGACCAGCAGTGATGCCAGCTTGCGATGGGGGCGCAGGATCTCCCGCAGCACCCCGTCGATGCGAAAACGAATGACCAGTGCCCGCTCAAAGGTCTCGATATGGATATCGGAGGCCTCCTCCTTGATCGCCTCGCTCAGCATAGCGTTGATGAGACGAATGATGGGGGCGTCGTCATCGGCATCCAGCAGATCTTCGCTTTGCGGCAGCTCTTCGGCCAAGGCGAAGAAGTCCATCTCGTTGCCGAGATCTTCCATCAGCTGGCGCGCTTCGGAGGAGTCTCGCTGGTAGTGAGCCATCAGCAGCTCTTCGAAGGCCTCGTTGTCGAGTTGCTCCACCGCGAAGCTGCAACCCGCGACCCGCCGCACTTCCAGCAGGGCTTGCGGGGTGACGCCAGGGCGGCACTGCAGCACGGGGGCGCCCTCCCGCTCAATCAGGATCACCCCGAAATTGCGGGCAAAGACAAAGGGGAGCTCGGGCAGTGGCGCAGGCCCGACGCTTCCATCCAGATGGTAGGCACTCATCAGGGCTTACTCTGCACAAACGGGGTGGTGGTCTCGACAGTGCTTTGCTGTCTGCTCCGCATCTCGTTGATCTGCTTCTGGATCTCTTTTTGCAGCTCGGGCGACACCATCACATCCTGGCCGTAAACCGGTAATACCTGGCGCTTGGGTGAGGTGAGGTACCCTTCCTGAGCTGCCGCGTCCAGTTGTTCAGCACGGAACAGGGAATATTTGTTATTGGATAGGCCGGAGTACACATCGGCATCACGCAAAATGGTCGGGCGGATAAAGACCATCAGATTGCGCTTGGATGTTGAGTTGGAGGTGGAGCGAAACAGATAGCCCAGCACAGGAATATCACCGAGCAGTGGTACCTTGGAGATTTCTTCTTTGGTCTGTTCATCCATCAAACCGCCCAGCACCACGGTTTCACCGCTCTTCACCAATACCGAGTTTTTCACTGTACGGGTATCAAATGTTGGGCCCAGACCAGAGGTACCTTCAGCCTGCTTGCCAACACTGGAGACCTCCTGTTCGATATTCAGCAGCACCGAATCCCCTTCGTTGATCTGAGGGGTGACGGTTAACTTGGTTCCGACCGTTTTGCGCTCAATGGTATTGAAGACGCTGTCACTACTGGTTGAACTTTGAGTGCCTGTCTGGACAGGTACTTCCTTGCCTGCATTGAAAGAGGCTTCTTTGTTGTCCATGGTGACGATACTCGGGGTCGAGAGAATATCGTTCTTGGTATTGGAAGCCAGCGCTGTCGTCAGCATGGCCCAGTCGCCGTGATAGAAACCGGCGGCCATGCCATTTACGGTCGACATGAGTTTGGTAATGGGTTCCGGATTCCCGTTATCTTTGAGCTTGTCTGCTGTGACTTTCGAGGTAATGGGAACTCCGGTATCGGGATATTGAATCGAACCATAGTCGGCATGATTCCACTGTACCCCGAGGTTCAGACCATCGCTGTCAGCTATTTCGACGATGATCGCCTCCACCAGCACCTGGGCGCGGCGGATATCGAGCTTGGCCACCACCTGCTCCAGTTCGGACATCACGTCCGGCTGGGCGGTGATGACCAGCGCATTAGTGGTCTCGTCGGCTGAGATGGCCAGCTTGCCACCGCCGATGCTGGCGCCACCTGTGGTTGCGCCGCCGCCCTTCTTGTCGGCCTCGATGCTGGAGCTGACCCCCTTGAGCACCTCGACCATATCTTTGGCCTTGCCATATTTGAGGTAGAAGACCCGGGTGTTGCCCTGGCTTTGCAGGTCGCGGTCGAGCTGGCGCACCATCTGGATGATGCGGGCGCGCGCTTTCGGCTCACCACTCACCACCACAGAGTTGGTACGCTCGTCGGCCACCACCTTGGGGGATAGCAGCAGGGAGGCGGTGCCGCCCTGGGGGTTGCCATCCTTGTTGAGGTTGGTCACCAGCCGCACCATTTCACCTGCCGAGGCAAACTTGAGCTTGATGATGTCCACATCCTGATCGCCTGCGCGGTCGACCCGGTTGACCACTTCCACCAGGCGGTTGACCACGGCGGCGCGGCCGGTGATCAGCAGCACGTTGGAGGGCTCGTAGTGCACCACGTTGCCACCACCGGCGTTGTCGTTGAGCTGGCGCAGCAACGGCGCCAGTTCACGGACCGAGACGTTGCGCACCGGCACCACTCTAGTCACCATCTCGTCGCCGGAGCCCGGGTTGCTGCCATCCACCACCGGAATGGCGGAGGTCTTGGCATCCCGCGAGCGCAGCACCTTGAGCACCCCGTTGTCCATCGGCACCACGGCAAAGCCGTAGACGTCGAGCACGCTCAGGAAGAACTGGTAGTACTGCTCCTCATTGAGCAGGTCGTAGCTGCGCACGTTGATCTTGCCGCGCACCGAGGGCTCTATGATGATGGTTTTATTGAGGTTCTTGCCCACCGTATTGATGAACTCTTCAATGTCGGCGTTCTTGAAACTGGCAGAGTATTCGGTGGCCCAGGCTGAGCCCGCCATCATCAGTGCCGCTGCGATAGTGGCCAGACGCCAGCTTTTCCCTTTAGTGGTCATTATTGGTACGACTCCAAATCATTATTCTGACAAGCGCACATAGATGTCGAACTGTTCGCCCTGTCGCTCGACGGTCACTGTCATTTCCGTTGCGCCAGCCATCTGCTGCATCGCCTGCATGGCTTGCATGTTGTCCCGTAAATCCAGCCCGTTGATGCTGATGGCCAGGTCATTGGCCTGCAGCCCGCTCTGGTTGAAAAACTCAGGATTGCTGCCCGGATTGAGGCGATAGCCGGTCATGCGGCCATCCACCTGAACCGGTGAAATATTGAGGTAATCGGTGATCTTGCCCGGATCGGCCATCAGCTCGCTGCGCAGGGAGCCAAGGGGAGCGGTGTTGGTCTGCGGCAGCGGCTTGCCATACTCCTCGCCATCCAGCATCAGGGTCTCGTCGCGGCCATCCCGCTCGATGATCACCCGATCCGGATAGACCTGCCGGATCCGCGCCTGGGTGCCGTCAATCATGTCACCGACCCCGTAGGAGTTCTGGATGCCGGACATGGCGATGATGGCGATGGATTTGGCGGGATCTGAGCTTGCCAACACTCCGTTGAGCTGGGCATTGAGCTGGGTACGCGGCGCATTGGCGGCCACGGCGGCTTTGGCTTGCGCCTTGGGGATCGCCTTGCCAAACAGCGCCAGTCGGCTTACCTCGCCCAGTTCAAGGCGCGGGTTGCTCTGGCCGCTGACCGCCACTGCGGAGGGTTGCCACGGTTGGCTGGTTTGCGGGTTTGCCAGGGTGAGCAGACGCCAGGTGAGGGCGGCGCTCTGCTGGGCCAGTATGATCAGCAGCGCCAGAAAGGCCACCTGGGTGACTCTGGTCATGGGAAGCCGCCGGCACTGGGCCAGCAGCATGGTCAAGATGTCATCCCTGAATCGTAGCGTCATATTAATCAACAAATTCCAGGCTCTGGGGCGGCTGCGTATTGTGTACGGCCGGTGGCTGTGACACAACGGGTCGGGGCGCGCCAAACCGTAAAAATGGATATTTCATCACACCGTAAACCTTTGAATGCTCACAAAAGTGGCACTCAGGTGAGGTGCATCCTGCTTGCCAGCGAACATCAGGGTACGGTGCGTACTCACCCTCGCCAATCCTGCAGCGCCTTGAGGGTCACGCTCTGTCCGGCGACCTGCAGCACTATGTATTGCTGGTCAATGGTGGCGAGCACGACTCCCGGGGCGATTTCGCTCCCTTCCCGGTATTCCCGGCCATTAAGCACCACGGCCCGCTTGGCGGGGTTGGAGGAGAACACATGAGAGCCGTAGCTCAATTGCGGCACCTGCTGGCGCACCGACTGGGGTGCCGAGCCCAGCGCCATCAACTGGGCCGGTTGCACGTTGTTCTGGCCGGTGGCGTGTGGCGTCTCCTGCAATGGCGTTTCATTGAGGGCTTTCATCAGCTGCTCGGCCAGACTCAGCGCGGGGGTATTCCCCTGACTGGTCCCCTCGTTTTTGGCCACTGCTCTGGGTTGGGCCACCGGCTCCGGCAGGGGCGGGGGCAGCGGACGAGTCAGCATCGCCTTGGGTTCAACCCGCACGAAGGGTGGAGTGATCACCTCTTTCACCTCCACCTTCTCCTCGATGGGGCGCAGGTGGATCAGATGCCAGCCATAGTTGGCGCCCGCCCCCAGCAGCAAGGCAAGGGGAGCCAGCAGCCAGCCGATGCGGCGTGGGCTGCGCTCCTCTTCCCGGGGCATGGGCAAGCCCATGGCCGGAATATGGGCAGAGAGTTGCGGTTGCTGCGCACGGCGCAGCGCCTTGAGCAGGGTAGACATCAGGAGGCCTCCTCCAGTCTGGGCATGGGTTCACCGGAGAGGGCGTTGAGACGCAGCAGGGTGTTGCTGCCAGCGATGCCATCAGGGGTGAGCCCCTGATCCCGCTGGAACTGCTGCAGCTTGTTCTTGAGCTCGCTATCGAAGCGGCGCACCTTGCGTTCGGGTTGTTGCAGCGCACGGCTCAGGGCGTTGTCGAGCCACTGGATCTGGGTCTGACCGGCATTGCTGGCGATCAGGCTGACGCCCCCTTTCGGCATGCGCCAGAGCAGGGTGTAGCTGCCGCCCCAGTTGTCGCTGAGCCACTGGCGATCCACCTGCCAGCTCTGGTCGCCTATCATCAGGCTGGCCTTGCTCGGCCCCAGATTGACCAGGGTCGCGTAGTAGAGGCCGCCAGTCTGATCAGTGAGCGTGATCATGGCGGGATACTGCAGGGCGCGCAGCTCGTCAAGGCTCGCCTCACCCTCCTGGCAGCGCAGACCGGCACGGGGGGCGTTGTCACAGGTTGCCTCGAACGGTTCCGGTTCATAACCCCAGACCCGATAGAGATTCTGCATGGCGCTCTCGGGGTCGATGGCCTGATTGATCGCCTCGGTCAGCTGCTCCTGCTGCTCGGCGGTCTCGTCGATGGTGACCGGCACCTCGACCTTGACTACCGGACGGGTGGGGAACACGCCGAAAAATTGCCAGCCCCACCAGCCTGCGGCCACCAGCAGGGCGCCCGCCAGCGTCACCATCAGACCGGAGGCCCAGCTTCCTTCGTCCCGAACGCCATTGACCTCGAAGGCGGCCTGGCTGATATCGCTGTGGACAATCTTGTAGCTGCCACGGGCGAAAGCGGCGATCAGGGCGCGGTCGCAGATGAGGTTGATGAAACGGGGGATGCCGCCACTCAGGCGATGGAGTGTCTTGATGGCGCGCGGGGTGAAGATGGGTTGTACGCAGCCTGCAACTTGCAGCCGGAAGCGAACGTAGGCATCCACATCGCTGTGAGAGAGCGGCAGCAGGTGATAGCGGGCGGTAATGCGCTGGGCCAGCTGGCGCAGCAGGGGTTGGCGCAGCATCTGTTGCAGCTCGGGCTGACCGATCAGCACCACTTGCAGCAGTTTTCGTTCGTCGGTTTCGAGGTTGGTGAGCAGACGCAGCTGCTCCAGTACGCCGGGCAGCAGGTGCTGCGCCTCATCCACCAGTACCACGCTGCGCTTGCCTGCCGCCAGGTTGGCCAGCAGGTGATCGCGAATAAGGTCGAACAGCCGCTTGATCCCGGCATCTTCGGGATAGGGGAGTTGAAACTCGTCACAGATGGCGGCCAGCAGATCCCGTTCGGTCAGAGAGGGGTTGAGGATATAGGCGATCTCGGTCTCGGCGGGCAGCTGTTGCAGCAGGCAGCGGGAGACGGTGGTTTTGCCGGTGCCCACTTCGCCGGTCAGCAGCACAAAGCCGCCGCCATCCTGCAATCCATAGTTGAGATGAGCAAGGGCTTCGCCGTGGCGCTCGCTCATATAGAGGTATTTGGGATTGGGCGAGATGGAAAACGGGTGTTCCGAGAGGCCGAAGAACTGTGTGTACATGAGGGTATTCTTTTGTAGCCGGCGACAGATGAAAAATGTCTCCGGATGATAGCAAACCTCGCTTTCATTGGAAGCCATCATTGGCGCCGAAGGGCAAATTGCGGCCTGTTCCTGCCATCTTGTGATCCCGGTTGCGTCATTGGCACGAACCCGGATCACAAAATGACAAAAAACAGCTGTAAATAAAGGGAAATATCAATATGGGCGCGGTCTGGCAAATGCCGTCAGCATGGCGCTGAATCGGCGACAATCAGACCTGTTTGTGTACAATTTATGACGCTGGTTGCCCTGTCAGCCATCAGGGTAAGCTGGTCGGGATGAACTTGCTCAGTGGTGATCCTGAAACTGCGCGGCAATCTCCCTGAACTGCGCCTCACAGGCGAGAAACGCCGCGACGATGCCGGGATCAAAATGGCTGCCGCTCCCCTTCACGATGATTTCCTTCGCTTCCTCATGGCTGAAAGCAGGTTTGTAGACCCGTTTCGAGATGAGGGCATCGTAGACATCCGCTACCGCCATCAAACGCCCGGAGAGGGGAATCGCCTCACCCGCCAGCCCTGCCGGATAGCCGCTGCCATCCCACTTCTCGTGGTGGGTGAGGGAGATCTCCCGGGCCAGTCGCAAGAAGGAGTTGGAGCCCAGCTGCGCCTCGGCACTCGCCAGCGCATCGGCGCCGATCTGCGGGTGGCGCTTCATGATGGCGAACTCCTCGTCGGTCAGCTTGCCCGGTTTGAGCAGGATGGCATCGGGAATGCCCACCTTGCCCACATCGTGCAGCGGGGCCGATTTGAACAGCAGATCGATGGTGGCGTCATCGAGCGGATAGCGATCCCAGTCGCTGCGACTGAGGTATTGCGCCAGCGCCTTCACATAGTGCTGGGTGCGGATGATATGGGCGCCGGTCTCGTTGTCCCGGGTCTCCGCCAGCGAGGCGAGGCCAAGGATGGCCACGTCGCGGGTCAGGTTGAGCTCGTCGCTGCGGGATTTCAGCTCACCGATCATCTGATTGGTGCTGGCGGCGATAAGGCCGAACTCGTCATCCCGGGTGACCGGCACCCGGGCGTCGAAGTCACCACACTGTACTCTGGCCATTGTGCGGGTCTGCTGGCGCAGGGATAGGCCGAGATTGCGACCATAACCGTGAATAATGAGGGCGAGATAGCAGAAGGTCACCGTCATTACGAAGGCGATCTCCCAGAGGATGTAGTGCTGGGCATCGACCCTCGGCAGGCTGCGCTCCACCGTCACCAGCCACTCCAGATCCTTGTTGAACAGCAAGAAGAAGACGCCCCCCAGCAGGGTGAGGGTCGCCAGGGTAAAGAGGGTGAACTTGCGTGGCAGCGGCATGGCCAGCGGGTGGCTCAGCGCCAAGATCTGCTCGGCTTGCCGTGCTCTGGCCCGATGCAAGTCCCGCTCCAGAGTCAGATCGGCCGCCACCAGAAAGCCGAGGGTAGTCATCCCCAGCAGTACCTTGAGGTGACTCTCCAGCGGGAAGTCGTGGGCCAGGGCGTTGTAACCAGAGAGCAGCAGTGCTCCCAGCAGGTAGAAACCGACCTCCAGTCCAAACCCGTCCAGCCCGTTGCGCGGCAGGGGCCGCCTTGAGAGCAGCCAATTGCGCACGGCGAACATGATGGCGAACGTCACCAGGGTCGGCCCCAGCAACTGGGGCAGGGTGAGACTCTCGAGAAACGGGCAAACCTGCCAGCCATAGAGACAAAATAGTGACAGGGTTACCCCGTAGTGCAGGGCGCAGCGCCCCGTGATCCTCTGCATATTCCCACCCATGTTGCTGGTTATTGTTATGTCGGCGGGAGGCCCGCCATTACAGGCGCCGCAGCAGCAGGCTACCGATGGAGTAGCCAGCGCCAAAGGAGCACAGTACGCCGCGGGCCCCCGCAGGAAGGTCGCGATTGTACAGATGAAACGCGATGATGGAACCCGCCGAGCTGGTATTACCATAGCTATCAAGAATGACCGGCGCCTCCTGCTGGCTGGCATCGTGGCCCAGCAGCTTGCGACCGATGAACTGGTTCATGGTGAGGTTAGCCTGATGGAGCCAGAGCCGGTTCAGGCTCTCGGCGGGCCAGCCCTGCTCATCGAGCTGGTTGGCTATCTGGTCGCACACCAGCGGCAACACCTCCTTGAACACCTTGCGTCCCTGCTGGCGAAACAACTTGTCGTCGCCGTAGCGGGTACGCGGGCTCAGCCGGTTCAGAAAGCCGAAGTTGTTGCGGATGTTGTTGGAGTACTGGGTCACCAGCTTGCTGGCTACCAGTTGCCACGGATTGGCCGCCTTGCAATCAGTCTCCCGCTCCAGCAGCACCGCGGTGCAGGCATCGCCGAAGATAAAGTGACTATCCCGATCGCGAAAATTGAGATGCCCCGAGCAGATCTCCGGATTGACCACCAGCGCCACGTTGGCGGTGCCTGCCGCCAGCATGTCGGCGGCTGTCTTGATGCCGAAGGTGGCGGACGAGCAGGCCACGTTCATATCAAAGGCCATGCCGCTCGCCCCCAGATAGTGCTGCAGCTCGATGGCCAGCGCCGGGTAGGGGCGCGGCATGTTGGAGGCGGCGACGATCACCAGATCGATCTCTCCCGGCTCGCGACCGGCGGCGATCAGTGCCTGCTCGGCGGCAGCCACAGCCATCTCCACCATGATGGAGGGCATCTCGTCGGGCCGCTCCGCCAGCAGCGGTTGCATGATGTCTGGGTTGAGCACCCCCTCGCGGCTCACCAGATAACGACTCTTGATGCCGGAGGCCTTCTCGATGAACTCGCAGCTGGAGTGCTGCTTGGCGGGGAGCTGGCCGGCATCGATGGCGGAGGCGTTCTCCTCGTTGTAGAGATCCACATACTGGTTGAAGGCGGCCACCAGCTCTTCATTGCTGACGGCAAAGGGTGGGGTATAGAGGCCTGAGCCACTGATCACGATAGAGGTCATCTTTGCTCCTCGCCGGGTGCGTTCCCGGCTTGTCGGTTTATAGGGTAGAGAGGGTTACAGCTGGTCGATCGCTGCAGCGAGACTCGCCAGGGTCAGCGGATGCATCCGTCCGCCAACCACGTCATTCATCAGTTTGATGGAGGGATGCCAGAGCCACTCCCGCCGCGGGGTGGGATTGATCCACACCAGTTTGGGGAAGTGCTGCTGCAAGCGGGTGAGCCACACCTGACCCGACTCCTCGTTCCACTGCTCGACACTGCCGCCCGGCCAGGTGATCTCGTAGGGGCCCATGGTGGCATCCCCCACCAGGATCACCCGGTAGTCGCTGCCGTAGGTGCGCAGCAGCCGCAGGGTATCGAACCGCTCCTCAAAGCGACGCTTGTTATCCTTCCAGACGAAGTCGTAGAGGCAGTTGTGAAAATAGAAGTACTCCAGATGCTTGAACTCGTGGCGCAACGCAGAGAAGAGACGCTGCACCTCGGCAACGTGGGCATCCATGGAGCCTCCCACATCGAAAAAGACCAACAGCTTGACCCCGTTGTGGCGCTCGGGCCGCAGCTTCACATCGAGCCAGCCTTGGCGGGCCGAACTTTTTATGGTGTCGTCGAGATCCAGCTCGTCGGGATTGCCTCTGCGCACCCAACGCCTGAGTTTGCGCAGTGCCAGCTGGATGGCGCGCTGGCCGAGCGGTGAGTCGTCGCTGAAGTTGCGATAGTGACGGGCCTCCCACACCTTGGCCGCCTTGCCGTGCTGCCCCTCTCCACCCATGCGCACCCCCTCGGGGTGAAAACCGCCGTGGCCAAACGGGCTGCTGCCACCGGTTCCCACCCACTTGTTGCCGCCGGCGTGGCGTTCTTTCTGCTCGTTCAGCCGCTGATTAAGGGTTTCCAGCAGCTTGTCGAGTCCGCCGAGGGATTTGAGCAGCGCCTTCTCCTCTGGGCTCAACAGCCGTTCGAACTCCTTGCGCAGCCACTCCTCGGGCAGGCTCTCCGGCAGCAGGGGGATGGCGTCCAGCCCTTCGTAGTATTCGGCGAAGGCGCGATCGAAGCGATCGTAGTGGGCCTCGTCTTTTACCAGCAGGCAGCGGGAGAGTTGGTAGAACTCCTCCATATCGACAGCGACCAGCCGGGCTGCCAGTGCGGCGTGCAAGTCCAGCAGCTCACGCAGGCTGCAGGGGAGCTTGTGGCGGCGCAGGTGGGTAAAAAAGTCGATCAGCATGGGTCAGCTGCCGCGCCGGGCCAAAAAGGCGAGCTTCTCGAAGAGATGCAAATCCTGCTCGGTCTTGAGCAGGGCGCCGTAGAGGGCTGGCACCAGCTTGCCGGGCTCGCGGGCACGCATCGCCTCGGGGGCGATATCGTCGGCCAGCAGCAGGCGGATCCAGTCCAGCAGCTCCGAGGTGGAGGGTTTCTTGCGCAGTCCCTCTACCTCGCGCAGCTCGAAGAAGAGATCCATCGCCTCGCCAAGCAGGCTTTCCTTGAGGTCGGGGTAGTGGAGTTTGACGATGGCCTGCATCTCGGCCTTGTCGGGGAAGCGGATGTAGTGGAAGAAACAGCGGCGCAGGAAGGCGTCCGGCAGCTCTTTTTCGTTGTTGGAGGTGATGATGACCACCGGCCGCTGGCGCGCCTTGACTCGCTCGCCGGTCTCGTAGACGTCGAACTCCATCCGGTCCAGCTCCAGCAGCAGATCGTTGGGGAATTCGATGTCGGCCTTGTCGATCTCGTCGATCAGCAGCACAGGTCGCTGCTCGGCGCTAAAAGCCTGCCACAACTTGCCTTTACGAATGTAGTGACTGATATCGGCCACTCTGGGGTCGCCGAGCTGGGAGTCGCGCAGCCGGGCCACCGCATCATATTCGTAGAGTCCCTGTTGGGCCTTGGTGGTGGACTTGATATGCCAGGCAATGAGGTCTGTGCCAAGATGGTCGGCGACCGCTTCCGCCAGCACCGTCTTGCCGGTGCCCGGCTCCCCTTTGATCAGCAGCGGTTTTTCGAGGGTGATGGCGGCATTGACCGCCATCTTCAATGCATCGGAGGCGAGATACTGGCTGCTTCCTGAAAATCCCATAACGTCGGTTCCTTTGACGATTGGCGCCCAGAGTCAGGGGCCAGAGAGAATAAGCTCTATATGTTGTAATACCATATGGTTATAACGAATAGTCACTTCTCATTCAGAAACCACAGGGTAATCTTGTTTCATCGTCGTAACAAACACAGGGATAGCACCATGAGCAAAATTTTTGAGGACAACAGCCAGACTATCGGTCACACCCCGCTGGTTCGTCTCAACCGTGTTACCAAAGGCCGCGTGCTGGCCAAGATCGAGAGCCGCAACCCCAGCTTCAGCGTCAAGTGCCGGATCGGCGCCAACCTGATCTGGGATGCCGAGAAGCGTGGCATCCTGACCAAGGGTAAGGAGATCATCGAGCCCACCAGCGGCAACACGGGTATTGCTCTGGCATTTGTTGCGGCTGCTCGCGGCTATCCCATTACCCTGACCATGCCGGCAACCATGAGTCTGGAGCGCCGCAAGCTGCTCAAGGCGCTCGGTGCCAATCTGGTGCTGACCGAAGGACCGCTTGGAATGAAAGGGGCCATTGCCAAGGCCAACGAGATCCTCGAATCCGAGCCGGGCAAGTATGTGTTGCTGCAACAGTTTGAAAACCCGGCCAACCCGGAGATCCACGAAAAGACCACCGGCCCCGAGATTTGGGATGCCACTGACGGCGAAGTGGATGTGTTCGTGGCCGGGGTCGGTACCGGCGGCACCATTACCGGGGTCTCCCGCTATCTGAAGCAGACTAAAGGCAAGGCGGTGGTCTCTGTTGCGGTCGAACCTGCCGAGTCGCCGGTCATCAGCCAGAAGCTGGCCGGGGAAGAGATCAAACCGGGCCCCCACAAGATCCAGGGGATCGGCGCCGGCTTTATCCCGGGCAACCTGGATCTCTCCCTCATCGATCGGGTGGAGAAAGTGACCAGCGATGAAGCCATCGAGATGGCTCGCCGCCTGATGGAGGAGGAGGGGATCCTGGCCGGTATCAGCTCCGGTGCTGCGGTGGTGGCTGCCAGCCGTCTGGCCGAGCTGCCGGAATTTGCGGGCAAAACCATTGTGGTCATCCTGCCGAGTGCGGCGGAGCGTTACCTCTCCAGCGCCCTGTTTGCCGGGGTGTTCAGCGAGCAGGAACTGCAGCAGTAACTGATCGGAATCTTTCAAAACAGCGGCGCTCCCAGGAGCGCCGCTTCTTTATGGGCTAGACTCAACCCCTGTTAGTGTCACTTGATCCTTATTTTTTGGGGTAAAATAACAAGTTCCGGAGTGAGAAAAAAAGCAGACATTCCGCTCTAAATCTCATATCCTGTGCGGCGTCACGCGGTGTTTGCTGGCTGGGTATCACAAAGTAACAAAGTGTTATTTTTCGTTATAAAATAATTTCAGGCCAGTCCTGATGCGGCTTGTAGCCCAATAACTGAAAATTGCCAACCAGCGCGCCGATTACTGCACAGAAACTTGACCTGGATTAAACCATTGCGGGTCTGCTTTCGTTACTTTACAACATATCCATACTGACACGGTGGGTCAGGTTGCTTCAAAAACGACCAATCCACCAAAAAATATCAATAATATGGGGTGAAACCATGTACGAGAAGTCTGTTGTTATTACTGCTGAAAACGGCCTGCACACCCGTCCGGCAGCTCAGTTCGTGAAAGAAGCCAAAGAATTCCAAAGCGAGATCACTGTGGTCTCCGGTGGCAAGTCCGCCAGCGCCAAGAGCCTGTTCAAGCTGCAGACCCTGGGCCTGACCAAGGGTACCAACGTAACTATCCAGGCTGACGGCCCGGATGCTCAGCAAGCTGTTGAGAAGCTGGTTGCCCTGATGGACGAGCTGGAGTAATCCAGCTTTAGATTCCTCCCCCACAGTCGTTTTAATAGGAAGGATTATGATATCTGGCATTCTTGCGTCCCCCGGTATCGCATTCGGTAAGGCGCTTCTTCTTAAAGAAGATGAAATCGTTATCAATCAGGGCAAAATCTCTGCTGACCAGATTGATGCCGAGATCAACCGTTTCCTCGAAGCTCGTACCAAGTCAGCTACCCAGCTGGAAGCCATCAAAGAGATGGCCGGTCGCACCTTCGGTGAGGAAAAAGAGGCCATCTTCGAAGGCCACATCATGCTGCTCGAAGATGAGGAGCTGGAAGGGGATATCAAATCCTTCATCAAAGAGAACAAGGCTTCCGCTGACAAAGCCATCTATGAGGTGATCGAACAGTACGCCAAGATGATGGCCGAGCTGGATGACCCTTATCTGCGCGAACGCGCTACCGACTTCCGTGACATCGGTACCCGTCTGGTCAAGAACGTACTGGGCATCGCCGTTGTCAACCTGAGCACCATCGACGAAGAGGTGATCCTGGTCGCCAAAGACCTGACCCCGTCTGAAACCGCTCAAATCAACCTGAAATATGTGCTGGGTTTCGTCACCGACATCGGTGGCCGTACCTCTCACACCTCCATCATGGCCCGCTCCCTGGAGCTGCCGGCCGTGGTAGGCACCAACGACATCACCGAGCGCGTCAAGAACGGTGACATGCTGGTGCTGGATGCGATCAACAACCAGATCATCATCAATCCGACCGCTGAACAGCTGACCGAAGCCAAGAAGTTCCAGGCTCAGTTCCAGGCCGAGAAAGATGAGCTGGCCAAGCTGAAAGATCTGCCTGCCATCACTCTGGATGGTCACCAGGTCGAAGTGTGCGCCAACATCGGTACCGTCAAGGATACCGAAGGTGCCATCCGCAATGGCGCCGAAGGCGTGGGTCTGTACCGTACCGAGTTCCTGTTCATGGATCGTGACGCGCTGCCGACCGAAGAAGAGCAGTTCAAAGCCTACAAAGAAGTGGCCGAAGCGATGCCGGATCAGCCGATCATCGTGCGTACCATGGACATTGGCGGCGACAAAGAGCTGCCCTACATGAATTTCCCGAAAGAGATGAACCCCTTCCTGGGCTGGCGTGCCGTGCGTATTTTCTTCGACCGCGAAGACATCATGCACGCTCAGCTGCGGGCCATTCTGCGCGCCTCTGCCTTCGGCAAACTGCGCATCATGTTCCCGATGATCATCTCTGTCGAAGAGTTCCGTAGCCTGAAAGCCACCGTAGAGACGCTGAAAGCCGAACTGCGTGCCGAAGGCAAAGCCTTTGATGAATCCATCGAAGTGGGTATCATGATCGAGACCCCGGCCGCTGCCGTGATGGCTCATCATCTTGCCAAGGAAGTGGATTTCTTCAGTATCGGTACCAACGACCTGACCCAGTACACTCTGGCTGTCGATCGTGGTAACGAGATGATCTCCGCCATGTACAACCCGCTGTCACCCTCCGTCCTGACCTTGATCAAGATGGTTATCGATGCGTCCCACGCCGAAGGCAAGTGGACCGGTATGTGTGGTGAACTGGCTGGTGACGAGCGCGCTACCCTGCTGCTGCTGGGTATGGGTCTGGATGAGTTCTCCATGAGCGCCATCTCTGTACCGCGTATCAAGAAGCTTATCCGCAACACCAACTTCGAAGATGTGAAGGCAATGGCTGATCAAGCACTGAGCTTTGCCACCGCCGCTGAAATCGAAGCATGCGTAGATAACTTTATTAAGCAGAAAGCAGTCTGCTAAGATCGGCTGCAAACAGCGACAAATCATCTCTAGGAGCTTTATATGGGTCTGTTTGATAAACTGAAGAAACTGGTTTCCGACGATAGCTCTGACACCGGCGGCATCGAAATTTTTGCTCCGCTGTCTGGCGAAATCGTGCCGATCGAAGATGTGCCTGACGTTGTCTTCGCCGAGAAGATCGTTGGTGACGGTATCGCCATCAAGCCGGCTGGCAACAAGATGGTTGCGCCGTGCGATGGTACCATCGGCAAGATTTTCGAGACCAACCACGCATTCTCTCTGGAATCCGACTCCGGTATCGAGCTGTTCGTTCACTTCGGTATCGACACCGTTGAACTGAAAGGCGAAGGCTTCAAGCGTATCGCTCAGGAAGGTCAACAGGTCAAGCGCGGCGACACCATCATCGAGTTCGATCTGGCCGTTCTGGAGGCGAAAGCCAAGTCTACCCTGACTCCGGTTGTCATCTCCAACATGGACGAGATCAAAGAGCTGATCAAAATGACTGGTGCTGTGACTGTGGGCGAGACCCCGGTTATCCGTATCAAGAAGTAATGCCCGGCTGGCTCACGCCAGTTGCGCAGTAAAAAACCGAAGCCTTGTGCTTCGGTTTTTTTATGGCTGCGAGTCAGCTTTCCGTTCTGGTTACCACTCTATTCCGTTGAGATGACAACCCGGTTACGGCCCTGATCCTTGGCCTGATAAAGTGCCCGGTCGGCCATCATCAGCAGATAGTCGATGCTCTCCTGCCCCTTCATGCTGGCACACCCCAGACTGATGGTGAGCGATAGCTGCTTCCCCTGCCATGGCAAGCGGGTGGTACTGACATGCTGGCGCAGCTGCTCGGCGCGCCGTGCTGCCTGTTCAATATCGCAACTAGGCAGGATCAGCAGGAACTCCTCCCCGCCCCAACGGGCCAGACTCTCCCCCGGCAACAGCTGGCCCGCCATGGCGTGGGCGACGGCGCAGAGCGCGGCATCGCCCGCAGGGTGGCCATAGCGGTCATTGACTTGCTTGAAATGGTCGATATCTCCCAACACCACCGAGAGGGGCTCACCCTGCAACCAAAGGGCCTGCAACTGTTGCTGGGCGCCACGCCGGTTGGTCAGTTCGGTGAGCGGATCGGTGCAGGAGAGGCGGCTCACCTCTTCCACCATGCACTGCAGGTCGTGGATATCGCGAAAGGTGACGATATGGCCATCCGGGATGGCATCGGCTCCCAGCTGGGCAGTGACGATAAACCAGCGCGACTGACCGCTCTTGCAGCGGATCAGCGCAGGCATCTCGGCAACCTCTAGCCCTTGCGACAAGCTCTGTTCCACCTGGGAGTGCCAGGAGTCGATGATGGTGCGGCGATACCCTTCATCCGGGTAGGCGACCTGAAACCAGGAAGCCATGTCCGGCAGATCGTCAAGGTTGTAGCCCAGCTGCTCAATGAAGGCTTTATTCAGGAAGCGGTGGCGCCGCTGCGGGATCATGTCGGGTGAGCAGCCATCGTGACGGGCAATGGATTCTGACACCAGAATAGGCAGCGGGATAACATCGAAGGAGCGAAACAGGATCTGTTGCAGTTCTCGGTCATTCATAGGAAAAGCGGCTCCACGATGCATCTTTTACATGCTTTACCATAGGTCAGACCTGTTTGGTGGTAAACCGATTTATAGCGGTTCCGCCGCCGGTTTTTCAGCCAAAGGCAAAGGCGAGAAAATGGCGGGGTTGTGTGCCGTGGCCGTATCGGGTGAAAGCTGGGCAGGCTGAGGAGAAGCTGCGGGGCAAAGGGTCAAAAAAACCCACATGGTCAGGCACATGTGGGTCGGGAAAAACCAGACAGGGTAAAACAGACACTCCCTGTGTCGGTCATCTTCAGCTCAGGTGGAGGTGGTCCATCTGCTGGAGCTTTTCGGGCCAGGGCCCCTGCTGGTGGTCACCAAATCTTCACACGCTCGGAAGGTGGCAGATAGAGCTTGTCTCCCGGCTTGATGGCAAAGGCGCGATAGAAGGCCGGCATATTCGCGACGACGCCGTTGACCCGGTACTCCAGCGGTGAGTGGGGATCTGTCTTGAGCAGAACGGCTGCGAGCTCGGGCCGGTACTTTCCTTTCCACACCTGCGCCCAGCCGATAAAGAAACGCTGCTCGGCAGTGAAGCCATCGAGCACCGCTGGCAGGCGGTTGCCCAGGGCGAGCTGGTACGCCTTGTGGGCGATGGTCAAGCCGCCGAGATCGCCGATGTTTTCGCCAAGGGTCAGCTGGCCGTTGACATGCTCCCCCTTGATGGGCTCGAAACGGTCGTACTGTTTCGCCAGTTTTTGTGCTCGGGCGGTGAACTCCTTGAGATCGGCCGGAGCCCACCAGTTGTGCAAGGCACCGTTGCCATCGAATTTGGCCCCCTGATCATCGAAACCATGGCTCAGCTCGTGACCAATGACCGCGCCGATGGCGCCATAGTTGACCGCATCATCCGCCTTCAGATCGAAGTAGGGCGGTTGCAGTATGGCTGCCGGGAAGACGATCTCGTTGTTGTTCGGGCTGTAGTAGGCGTTCACCGTCTGCGGATTGTCGAACCACTCCTCCCGATCCACCGGTTGATGGAGGCGGGCAAGGTGCTCGTTGTAACGCACCGTGGCCGCGCGCTGGGCATTGCCGACCAGATCATCGGGACGGATCTCGATTGCGCTGTAATCCTGCCACTGGTCCGGATAGCCGATCTTGACCCGTACCTGCTCCAGTTTCGCCAGCGCCTGCTGTTTGGTCGGGGCAGACATCCAGTCGAGCCCACCGATCTCCTGGCGATAGGCGGCGATCAGATTGCGTACCATGGTCGCCATCTGTGCCTTGGCTTCGGCCGGGAAGTAGCGCTCCACGTAGAGTTTGCCCACCGCCTGACCCAGATAGTCGTCCAGCACCTCCATGGCCTGCTTCCAGGGCTCCCGCTGCCGGGGGATGCCGCTCAGTGTCGTACCGTAGAACGCGAAGTGCAGGGCATTGCTCTGGCTGTCGAGATAGGGCGCATATGTGCGTAGCAGATGGAACAGGCAGTAGGATTGCCACTGCGCGATGCTGGTCTCCTGCATCACTGCGGCCAGCTTCTCCAGATAGTCCGGCTCACTGACGATGGTCTCCGTTTCCCCGGCGATACCGGCCTCTGTCAGGTAGCGTTGCCAATCCAGGGTGGGCAGCAACTGACTGAGGCGAGCGATGGGCAGTTTGTTGTAGGTGAGGTTGTCATCCCGCAGCTTGACTCTGTCCCACTGCAGGCTGGCGAGGCGGGTCTCCAGCGCCAGAATGCTATGGGCCTGTTTGCTTGCCCCCTCGACGCCGGCATGGTTGAGCAGGGCGGTAATGAACTGCTCGTAACTGGCCCGCAGAGCCTTGCTGGCGGTATCTGCTTTCAGGTAGTAGTCCCGATCCGGCAGACCGAGGCCGGATTGCTGCAGGTAGATCCCGTAGCTGTCAGGCTGCTTCTTGTCGGCCATGAACCCGATACCAAAGGGAGCGCCGCCGCCCAGCTTGTTAACCCGGGCAAAGTAGGTGGCCAGCGAGGCGCCATCATGGATGGCCATGATCTCGTCGCGCAGCGGCTGAATGGGGGTCAGCCCTTTGGCATCCCGTCCGCCCTGATCCAGATAGCTGGCGTAGAGGTCGGCTATCTGCTGGCGAGGGGTTCCGGCTTGTTGCGGGCGCTTGAGCAGCTCCTCCAGCAACACCTTGCGATCCTCCAGCGACTTGTCCGCCAGCAGATTGCCGATGGTCTGTCCCGGCAGGTCATCCGGTATTTGGGTCTGGGCCAGCCAGTTGCCGTTGACGTGGCGAAACAGATCGTCCGCCGCGCGCACGCTGTTATCCATGCTGGCCAGATCCACCCCGGAGTGGCCACTGGTGGCACCGGCGCATGGCGCGAGGCCAAGCAAGGCCAGCGCAATGAGGCTGGCGATCATGCTGCGTTGCTGTTTCATCTTGTGTGTCCTGTATGGGGTGAATTGGCTGTACCCGATGCTCAATCAGCTGCGAACGACCGAGAGGAAGCGACCGTCGTGATTGAAGGTGCAGGTAAAGTCGACCGCATCATCGTCGGTCTCGTACTGGCCATAGACCTTGTATCTGTGGCCACTCTCTTCTGCCGACTCGGTGGTGATATCGCGCGGGGAGACATGGAATTTGCTGGCCGCTTCCCCCGAGCAGTAGCGGGGCATCTTGCTGGTGGCCATATGCTGGTCATCGCTATCGTTATGCTGACCATCATGCTCGTGTTTGTTATCGCTGTGCTTTTTCCCGGCGTAATAGCCAGCGGCGCCGATGGCACCTAGCGCAGCTGCACCAATCAGGACTTTCTTGGTGTCCATATTCTGGCAGCCGCTCAATGCCAGACAGGCGGCCAACCCCATTACCATCAAGGAGTGTTTCATCTCTCGGATCCTTTCAATTATCAAATGAGCAAGTCGGTGTCAGCCGAGTGGTGGTCACAGTGCCCGGCGCTGGAATGGCGCTACTTTGAAATGGTCAGGATGAAGAGGACACTCAAATAAAATTAAAAAAAGTTATAAAAGTCCGGGAGCCGGAGCGAGCGCGGTATGGGGGGCGCGGTGAGGGGAGAAGGGCATAGGTTTGCTCCACGCAGCCAGTGGCTTGGTGACTTAAGTTATTGTTTTTATGCTTTTATTTCTCTTTATGTTTTATCAAGTGCGATGGCTGCCTGTTGTGCGGCGGCCAGCCATGCTGGCATTGGATAACAGTCTCTATCTTCATCAACTGGGCATAAAAAAGCCGCTCACCTGGGTGAGCGGCTGTGGCCATCAGAACCGTGCAGTTCGCTATTAGGCTGGCTGCTTGCCATCTTCCGCGGGCGGCGGCAGGGCGGCGGAGTTGGACTCCACCTTCTGCTCTTCGCCCTGCATGTTCTTGATGTAGACATCCATTTGGTTGAAGGCGATCTCGATGCCGTTCTCGCGGAACAGCTGGTCGATCTTGCGGTTCAACTCGTCCACCGCCGGGTTGCGATCCCCCAGTTCGCTCACGAAGAAGCGCAGCTCGTGATCCAGAGTGCTGGCGCCAAAGGTGAGGAAGTAGACGATGGGAGCCGGGTCTTTCAGCACCCGGCTGTTTTCATCGGCCGCTTGCTTGAGCAGGGTGCGGGTCAGTTCCAGATCTGAGCCGTACGCCACGCCCACCCGTACGATCACCCGGGTGACGGTGTCACTCAGCGACCAGTTGATGAGCCGTTCTGTCATCAGTTGCTGGTTGGGGATGATCACCTCTTTGCGGTCGAAGTCGGTCAGGGTGGTGGCGCGAATGCGGATCCGCGAGACGGTACCGGAGAAGGAGCCGATGGTGACGGTGTCACCGATCCGCACCGGACGCTCGAACAGGATGATGATGCCGGAGACGAAGTTGGAGAGGATCTCCTTCATGCCGAAACCGATACCGACTGACAGACCACCCGCTACCCACTGCAGCTTGTCCCACTGCACGCCCATCATGGAGAGAGCGGTGAGGGAGCCAAAGCCGATCAGCACGTAGTTGAGCATGGTGGTGATGGCGTAGGCGGTCCCCTGAGCCAGATTGAGCTTGGAGAGCACCAGCACCTCCAGCAAGCCCGGCAGGTTGCGCGCCAGTGACCAGGCACCGCCGAGCAGCAGGAAGCCGATCAGCACGTCACTGAGGCTGATGGGGAAGAGCACGGCGTTGGCGCCGGTGCCTTCACTACGGTGCCACAGCACCATGCTGTCGAGGTAGGAGAATACCGCGACCAGATCGGACCAGAGCCAGTAGAAGGCGACGCCGAAGATCAGCATCAGCACGGTACGGGTCAGACGCAGGGACTGCTGGCTGACATCCTCCAGATCCATGGGCTGCTCTTCGATGGACTCGCCACCTTCCGCATCTTCCGAAGATTTGTGCTCACGCTTGGCCACCGCACGGCGGTAGGCCAGACGACGGGCAGCCAGCTCCAGGCCACGCAGGGCGGTGCGGTAGACCAGGCTCCAGATGATGATGAGGTAGAAGGATTCGATCAGGCGACCGGTCAGCTTCAGCGCGGTGTAGTAGTAACCGAGCACCGCCAGCACAATCAGCGCCACCGGTGCCAGCGCCAGGGCGATGGCGATCAGCGACTTCTGCATGCTCGCCTCGCCCTTGATGCGGGCGCGGGAGATGGGGAACACCAGATAGGCGGCCAGCCCCAGCAGGGTCAGGGTCATGGCTTGGCCGATCACGTCGTTGCCCAGGGTGGAGGGTTCAACCACCGCCTTGGTTGCGAGCATGATGAGCGGCAGCAGTGGCAACCAGATGTAGCGCATGCTGTTGCGCTTGGCCTGCAGCTCCGCTTTCGGGATCCGGAAGTGGGTTTCGGCGATGCCGCCCGGGCGCATCACCGCCAGATAGACGCTGAACACCAGATAGCCGAGGGCGAGGTTCAGGGTGATCTGGAACATCAGCTTGGGACTGAGCAGACCGCAGTAGGTCAGCAGCAGACCGCCAGCCAGAATGAACATGCTGCCCGGCAGGCGTTGCAGCACGGTATAGAGCAGGGCGCGTGGGGTGTGCCACTGGCTGTCCTGACGGAAACGGCCAAGGTCCTTGGTGATCTTCTTCTCGCGCTCAACCAGCGCCGGACGTTTCCAGACCAGCAGGCCGCCGATCAGCAGCAGCGGGAAGGCGAGCAGGGAGATCCCCAGCAACTCTTCGCGCCAGCGTTTCCAGTCCGGTTTCAATACCCAGTCGGAGGCCTGTTTGTAGGCCTGGGCGGGCCAGCTGATAAACCACTTGCTGTCGATGGGCTTGTTGCTGCTTACCCAGAAGATGTGTTGCTGCAGGGTAAATTCGATAGAGGCATAGACCCGCGCCAGCTGCTGCTGGGTCAGCTGCAGGCTGATGGCGTTGGTGAGCTGGCTGTCGAGTTGGCGGTTGAGCTGATCGAGCAGATTGATGCGGGTGTCGAGCAGCTTGGCAAGGCTCTCCTTGTCCTCCTCGCTGACCGGATCCTTGCTGCCGGCGATCAGATTGTCCAGATAGAGGTTCTTCTGGAACAGCTGGTCACGCTGCTGGCTCAGTTCAAACTGGGCCAGATGCAGGTCGGCGATCTGCTCTTCCAGGTTTTTGACGGCGATGGTGGGCGCCGCTTCCAGCTGCTGGTAGAGCTGATAGAGGATGCGTGACAGCAGCAGATTGCCCTTGAGCATCTGCACCTGTTCATTGAGGTTGCGCTCGGTCTGGATGCCGCGCTCCAGCCAGCTCTTGGCTTGCAGGTTTTTCTGTACCAGCGAGTTGAGGCTGGTGGTGGCACCGATCAGCTGCTGGCTGAGCTGGTGGTTGAGCTCCTGCTCTTTTTGCACCAGCGGGCTGTCTTCGGTCGCCACCAGTTCACCGGTCTGCTCGGCGGTTTTTTCGGTGTCGCCGAGGCGCTTGGCGCTACTCTGATCCTGCAACAGCTGCAGTTTCTGCTCTTCGCTGGCGAGACGGGCACTCTGGTAGTCGCGCTGCTTGATCGCCAGATCCTGCATGCTGGTTCGGTTATCCAGCTCCTTTTGCAGGTGGGCCAGTTGCAGGTCGAGCAGGGCCAGCTCGGCACCGAGCTTCATCTTCTCGGCGCTGGAGACGCTTTCACCTGCGTTGAGGCGGGTACGGATCTCCTGACTGCGCTGGTAGGCGCGGCTCATGCTGGCCTGGGCCCGCTCCGGCAGGGTCTGCAAGCTGGTGAGCTGGCTGCCGATGGCGCCGAGGGCCTCCTGGGCCGCCTGCATGTTGGCCAGCACTTCCGGCTGACGGCTGTCGAGCTCTGCCAGACTCATGCTGGCGTATTCGCTCTTGATCTGCTCGGCACTCTTGCCCTTGGTCAGGGCATCGAGTTTGGCGCTGATCTCTCTGAGTTCGGTGGGCAGGTTGCGGATCCGCTGGGCCTGGGTCTTGGCCTTTGCCTCTTCCTTGTCGATGCTGTCGAGCAGTCCGAGGGTTTCGGTCAGCAACTTCTGATCCGCTTGCTGACTGACGGTCAGGGTCTCTGATTTACCCAGACCATCCAGCGCTCGCTGAACTGCGTTGCGAGAGGGGACATCTTGCGCCATGGCTTGCGGCACGCAGAGGCTGGCGAGGAGACAGAGCAGCGGCAACAGGGTGGCCGAGACTCTTTTAAAACGTATTGAGGGCATATAACTTCCGGGTTATTACGCGATATTCGGGAGATTTCCCGCATAGATTAAATTCGCGTGGATTCTAACACCGGGCTTGTCAGGTAAGCAGGGGGGAAGGACAAAAAAAACGGCGCCCGCAGGCGCCGTTTTCAACTCGTTCAGCTCTGATTAAAGAACGTGAACAGAAGCGGTGTTGGTTGTGCCGCTCGGTACCAGAGCACCGGAGACCATCACAACCACGTCACCTTTCAGACCCATGCCGATTTCCAGTGCGGCTTCTTTACCGATGCGATAGAAATCGTCGGTAGAGGCGATGCTGTCAACCACGTGAGCAACCACACCCTTGGTCAGAACCAGCTGGGCAGCAGTTTTCTTGTTGGTGGTGATAGCCAGGATCCAGGCTTTCGGGAAGTACTTGCGAATGGCCTTGGCAGATTTGCCGCCTTCGGTAGCGACCACGATCAGCGGGGCGTCCAGCTTCTCGGAGGTCTCTACGGCGCCTTTACATACGGCTTCGGTGATGCGCAGCTTGTTGCTGTCGTTGGCAGCAGACAGGTTGGACGGCATCACGGCATCGGTACGCTCGCAGATGGTGGCCATGATGGTCACGGCTTCCAGCGGGTACTTACCCTTGGCGGACTCACCGGACAGCATCACTGCGTCGGTACCGTCCAGGATGGCGTTGGCCACGTCACCAGCTTCGGCGCGGGTCGGACGCGGGTTCTTGATCATGGAGTCCAGCATCTGGGTGGCAGTGATAACCACTTTGCGGGCTTTGTTGCACTTGGCGATGATCATCTTCTGGGCGAAGATAACTTCTTCAACCGGGATCTCTACACCCATGTCGCCACGAGCAACCATGATGCCGTCGGAAACAGCAAGGATCTCGTCGAAGTTGTCCAGACCTTCCTGGTTTTCGATCTTGGAGATGATCTGGATGTTCTCGCCACCGTGGGCTTTCAGGTGCTCACGGATTTCCAGAACGTCTTCTTTCTTGCGGATGAAGGAAGCAGCAACGAAATCAACGCCTTGCTCGCAACCGAAGATCAGGTCGCGCTTGTCTTTCTCGGCCAGGGCCGGCAGCTTGATGGAGACGCCCGGCAGGTTAACGCCCTTGTTCTCGCCCAGGTCACCGTTGTTCAGCACTTTACAGATAACTTCGCGCTCGGTGATTTCGATAACGTCCAGACCGATCAGGCCGTCATCAACCAGAATGCGGTTGCCGACGCGCAGATCGTTGGCGAAACCTGCATAGGTCACAGCCACTTTGTCTTTGTTGCCAACCACAGTCTGGTCGGTGGTGAAGGTGAAAGTCTGGCCCGCGACCAGCGCGACGTCGTTGCCGCCTTCCAGCTTCATGGTACGGATTTCCGGACCCTTGGTGTCCAGCAGGATAGCTGCGTGCTTGCCGGTCTCGGCCATTACAGCGCGCAGGTTGCTGATGCGGCTGCCGTGCTCGGCGTAGTCACCGTGGGAGAAGTTCAGGCGCATGACGTTCATGCCGGCGTCCAGCATTTTGGCCAGCATTTCTTTGGATTCGGTCTTCGGACCGATGGTGCAGACAATTTTGGTCTTTTTCATGTCAATCTTCATGGTTAAGGAATTTCCGCCGAGCAATATACACCAGTTTTTGGAATCTTTTTATGATCCAGAAACAACGTTTTGACCAGATAACGTTTTCTTTTCAGGGATAACGTTTTCCTGTGAGTCACATTTTAGAGCATACGGCCACAGGTTCGGGCTGAAGGGATACAAATGTTGCCATCTGTGGTTGTTTGGCCGGGTTGAGGTTCAGATGTTGTAAAATGACCACCCGTCCGCTGTCACCGTCTTGTCACCGGCTTGCGCAAAAATGTTAGTTCATTGGCGCACGGGTGAAGGAGGCAGGGATGAAAAACAGCCATGAAACCGGATGGGCTCTGCTCTTGCTAGGCGCCGCCCTGCTGCTGGTTCAGACGCTGCCAGCTCGCTACTGGCCTGATAATGCCGGTCTGCTGGCGATCTTCTCCCATCCAGTGAAAGGGGAGGCGGCCGCCGAGGGATTGGCGTGGCGAGAGTGGCAGGATCACAGTGCCGCGACCCGGATGGCGCTTCGTGTAGCCCGACAGCTGCCTGAAGCGCCGCAGCCTTGATATCTATTGCTGCTTACCGGTCGTGAAAGTGTGAAATTATCAACCATTGGTTGATAGTTCTTATCTATCTTGCTGGATTGTCCACCTTTCATGGCAGGGGGATAATCGATTCCAACAGCGATATCCCCTCCGGTATCGCCCCCTGATACTGTGTTGGAGTCTGCTTTATGTCCCTCGCCCCTGTCTGGTTTATCTCCCACGGCGCACCGGATCTGGTGCTGCGTGAGCAACCCGCCACCCGCTTTCTGCGAACCCTGCGTCTGGGTGAGCTCAAGGGGCTGGTGGTCATCTCCGCCCACTGGTTCAGCCGCGAGCTGCAGATCAACGTCGAGCCCAAACCGGCCTTGATGTACGACTTTTACGGTTTTCCCGAGCCACTCTATCGGATGCGCTGGCCTGCCAGCAGCCCCGAGTGGCTGCAACAAGGGGTGAGCGACCAGCTGGCACTGGCCGGACTGACCGCCACCCCGGTGCGGCGCGAGCTGGATCACGGGGTCTGGTCGCCGCTCTCCCTGATCGACCCAAACAGCGAGATCCCGCTGGTGCAGATCTCCATTCCCGCGAGCTTCACCCCGGCCCAGTTGTGGCAACTGGGAGAGGTATTGGGGGCACTGCGTAGTCGGGGGATTGGCATCCTCGCCTCTGGCGCCATCACCCACAACCTGCGGGCGCTGGCACCGGAAGGCTCGCCAGTGCCGGAGTGGGCCAGCCAGTTTGTCGACTGGCTGGAGCAGAAGATGGCCGACGAGGATCGGCTGGCGCTGCTCGACTATCGCCAACAGGCTCCAGGCTCGGTGGAGTCCCATCCCCACGATGACCACCTGCGCCCGCTCTTTGTGGCGTTGGGGGCGGCCGATGGTGTGGCGCCCACCCGGCTGCACGAGAGCTGGGATGGCGGCAGCCTCTATATGGGCGCCTACCGCTTCGGCTGATAGCCTCTCAACAAGACCCCGCCAATTGGCGGGGTCTTGTTATTTACGGTGTGGGGGGTGAGCCGAAGGCTCTCAGGGAACCACTACCCGGCTCTCGCCGCCGCCGAGAGCTTCGACCCTGATCTGCACGCCAATCCGCTCCACCAGCGTCTGGACGTGGGAGATGACCCCGATCTGGCGACCGGCGGCTTGGAGGGAGTCGAGGCTGGCGAGCGCCAGATCCAGGCTGTCCGGATCCAGGGTGCCAAACCCTTCGTCAATAAACAGCGACTCGACCTGGGTCTGCCGTGACGAGAGGCTGGAGAGGGCCAGCGCCAGCGCCAGCGACACCAGAAAACTCTCGCCACCGGAGAGGGAGTCCACCGAGCGCACCTCATCCCCCATGTCGAGATCCACTACTTGCAGCGCCAGATCGGTGCCGGGTACCCGCTCCAGCCGGTAGCGCGGTGATAGCTCGGCGAGCTGGGCGTTGGCCTCCAGCAGCAGACGCTCGAGGGTGAGGCTCTGGGCGAAGGTGCGGAACTTGGCGCCGTTGGCTTGCCCGATCAGATCGCACAGCTGCTGCCAGTGGTCGGCCACCGCCTGCTGGGCGGCCAGCTCCTGTTGCAGGCTGCCCGCCTTGAGGGCGGCGGCTTCGGCCTGTGCCAGTTTGCTCTTGCACTCGAACAGCTGCTCTTCAAGGGCGCGACAACGGGCATCGAGCGCCGCCAGCTGATCGCTCAGCTCTGCATCCGGCAGGGCAGCCAGCTCGGGGTGGTGCTCGCGATAGCGATCCCGCTTGCTCTCCTCCAGTGCCAGCGCCCGTTGCCGCTCGGCAAGGCGGGTGCGCGCCTCGCCAAGGGCATCTTCCAGCCCTTGCAGGGCGGTGCGGCGAGCCTTGAGTTCATCGGGGGTGATGGCCAGCAGGCGGCGCAGGTCGTATTCGGCGATGCCGAGAGTACTGGCGTGGGCAGCCCAGCGCCCCAGCACCTCCCGCTTGCGGCGACTGCTGGTCTGCTTTTCCTGCTCCACATGAGTGAGGCGGGTCTTGAGTTCGGTCTGCCGCTCCCGCAGAGCGCGGGCGCCGCTTTGCATCAGCTCCAGTTCGCTGGCGAGTTGTTGCAGCCGCTGTTGCCAGCGGCTCTCGACCAGCGGGATCTCCTCGCCACCGAGACAACCGCTGCGGCTGGTGAGCAGCCCCTGCCGCTGCTGCTCGTGCTCCTTGTAGTCCCGCTCGAGTTTGTGCAGCAGTTCGCGCTGGGTCTGCAGGCGCGCCTCCTGCGCACTCAGGGCGGGGGTGAGGCTGGCGATCTCGCTGGCCAGCCGCTCCCACTCGCTCTGGCCGTGCAGCCAGGCTTCGCAGGTCCGCTGCCACTCGTGCCACTGCTGGCTGCCGAGCCACTGGCGCCACGGTTGGCCGCCCATCTGCTCGTCGAGGCGGTGGGCACCCTGTTCGAGACGCTGGCGCAGGGTCGCCTCTTGCTCGCCCATCCCCTTCATTTCCCCTTCCAGTGCGATGCGATGGCGGTCGGCCTCTTGCCACTGCTGGTCAAACTGCTGGTGCTGGGCAGCCAGTTGGCTCAGTTGTTGACGCACCCCTTGCAGCTGTTGTTGACCAAGCTGGGCCTGACGCAGCAGCTGCTGGCTTTGGGCCAACCCCTGCTCCAGCGCCTGGCCACGGCCAAGCAGTGTGCTCATCAGCTCGTTCCACTCAATGGGGCTCTGGCGCAGCGGCAGCGGATGACCCAGCAGGGTATCGCCCCCCAGCTGTTGCCAGCGCTGGGTCAGCTGCTCGGCGCGGGCTTCCAGCTCCGGCAGATGTTGCTGACGCACCGCCAGCTGGCGGGCCAGCTCCTGACGCTCGCTCTCGCACTGGATGTATTGATGATTGAGCCGTTCCCACTCCAGTTCCAGGCTGCGGGCCCGCTCCGCCAGCTGACCGAGAATGCCGGCCACCTGGGGCTGGCTCTGGCTGTAGGGGTGCTCCCCGGAACCGCACAGCGGGCAAGGTTCGCCATCGCTCAGGATATGGCGATACTGCTCGAAGCTGGCGATGGCGCGGGACTGCTCCAGCGCGTGGCGCGCCTCATCCCGCTGCAGGGCGAGCCGCTCGCGGGCTGGCGCCAGCTCTTCGCCAAGGGTGGCGAGCTTGCCCAGCGCCTGCTCCAGCTGGGCAATCTCCTGCTGCAGGCGGCCATGCTGCTCGCCGTGGTTGCGGCCGTAATCGGCCAGCTCCAGCAGCTGGCGCAGCTGGCCCAGCTGTTCGGTTTGCTGCTGCCACTGCTCCTGCGCCTTGGCGAGGCGGCTATCCCACTGCTGCTCCTGCAGCTCGTTCTGTTGCTGTTGCAGCCGAGCTTGTTCATGTTGCCAGTAGTCGCGCTCTTGCTGGCCTTGCTCCAGCTGGCGCTGCAACTGTTGCAGGGCGCGCAGCTTGTGATCCCGCAGGGTGAGCAGTTGCTGCAGCTTGTCGGCATCCTCGGCCCAATCCTGCATGGCGGTGAGCAGGGGTTGCCACTGGCGGGCAACCGGTGCCAGCTCCTTGTGCTCTTCGAGCCAGAGCCCCCACTGCTGGTGCTGCTGCTTGAGCAGTTCCACCTGTCGGCTCTGCTCACGCCAGCCCTGCTCCAGCATGAGCTGCACTTCTCGCTCCTGCGCCCCCTCCTGCTGGATCTTTTGCAACTGCTGCACTTTCTCCCTGATGCGGGTATCGAGCTCTTGCGCCCGCTTGAGTTCGGGTTGCAGGGCACCCCATTCCCGCTCGGAGGCGATCTTCTCCGCCAGCAGCTGCTGCTCGGTCAGCGCGCTCTGCTGGGTCTGCTCCTCGAGTTTGGCAAGCTCCGGCCCCAGCTCGGCGATCACCTTCTCCTGCTGCTGTACCTCAAGGGTGAGGCGGGCCAGCTCGTCGTGATCGGCTCGGGCCACCTGGGCCTGTTCGGCACGAGCGAACTCCTCGCGCTCGGGGGCCGCGGCGCCGTGGGCCTGCAGGGCGGCATCGAGCGCCGCCTGTCCCTCGGCGCAGCCCTGCAGCTGGGCGGCAATGCGGCTGTTGAGGTCGCGCAAGTCCTGCATCAGCTGCTGTTGCTGCTGCTCGTGCTTGAGGGTGGTGGAGAGGCTTATCTGCTGGCTCACCCACTGTTCGCGGGTGGCCTCGTCCATCAGCGCCACGTCGCCGAGGCGCTGGGCAATGGTGGCCAGCTTCTGCTGCTCTTCCCGTGCCCGTTCATAGGTCTGGATGGAGATGGCGGAGTAGAGTTCGGTGCCGGTCATCCGTTCGAGCAGAGCGGAGCGCTCGTTGGCGTCCGATTTGAGGAAGGCGGCAAACTCCCCTTGCGGCAGGATCACCGCGCGGCGGAACTGCTCCCAGGAGAGTCCCACCAGCTCGTCGATGCGATCCTGCAGCTCCCGTTTGCTGCCGGAGAAGACCTGCCCGGACTCCACATCGGTCAGGGTGCGCTCTTGCGCCTGAAAGCGCCCCTCCGAGCGGTTTCGCGCCCGGCGCACCGCCCAGCGGGCCAGCCAGATGCGGCCATCACAGCCACGAAACTGCACCTCGGCAAAACCGCTGGCGTGGCCGCGACTGAGGATGCCTCGTACGTCGTTGGCCTTGAGTTTCTCCTCGTCATCCATGCGGCCCACTTCGGCCACGTTCTTGCGATTGGCGATAAAGCGCGGCATCTCGTCGTAGAGGGCCAGACAAATGGCGTCGAGCAATGTGCTCTTGCCCGCGCCGGTGTTGCCGGTGATGGCAAACAGACCCGCGGCGCCGAGCGCCCCCCTGGTAAAGTCGATGGTGAAGGGGCCGGTCAGACTGGCCAGATTCTCACCTGACAGAGACAAGATTTTCATTGGTTTGACTCCTTCACCTGCTCCAGGATCTCTTCAAACGAGGCAACCAGCCCGGCCTCGGGCTCCCCTTCAAACTGGCGCTGATAGCAGAGGCGAAACACCTCGGTGGGAGAGAGCTCATCGAGCCTGCGCCGCTCGCGACCATCGGCCAGTCCTTCTCCCGAGCCCTGATACTGGGTGCTGATGCGGGCCAACCGCACCGGTTTGTCTGCAATGGCGGCCAGAATCCGCTCGCGGATGCGGGCCTCGGGCTTGGGCAGCAGCAGCCGCACTTCGAGGAAGGGTTGTGCCTCTTGTGGACAATCAGGCAGCTCGAGCGATGCGATGGCGTTCAGCGCGTCGTCGAGGGAGCTCTGGGGCAGGCGGATCATCTCCACCGCGCGGGGCACCGGGATCCGCTCCAATCCGGCCAGTTTCCCCCTCGCAAAGGTCACTTCCAGCACCTGATGGTTGTAGTTCGCTTCGGCAAGCGATAGCGGCAGCGGCGAGCCGCTGTAGTGCACCCCAGTGGCCGGGCTCTGGGCCAGATGGAGGTGGCCGAGCGCCGTGTAGTCGGCACCGGCAAAGAGTTCGGCAGGCAGGGCGTGCTGGTTGCCGCCAAGCACCCGCCGCTCCGACAGCTCCGAGAGCTGGCCCGCCGCCAGATAGGCATGGCCCATGGCGATCAGTGGCAGCGCCTCCCCGCAGCGAGCGCGCCCTTCGGCCAGCACCTCGGCATAGACCTGCCGAACCCCTTCAATCAGCCTGTCTTGTCCTTCTGCCAGCTGTTCCACCCGCAGGTCGCTGCTGCGCAGGAACGGCACTGCGGCGCACCAGGCGGCAATGTTGCCCTCCTTGTCTTGCAGCGGTACCAGCAGGCGGTCGGTCTCGAGCTTGCCCTCACTGTCGCGGCTGATGCTGCCCACCAGATGCAGATCAAAGGCGCGCAGCAGCTCGTGGGGGGCATCGAGCTTGGAGGGGGAGTCGTGGTTGCCGCCGATCAGCACCATGTTGAGGCGGGGCATCTCGGCGCGCAGTCTGGCCAGAAAACGGTAGAGTTGTTGCCAGGCGCTGGCGGGGGGATTGGCGGTATCAAACAGATCGCCCGCCACCAGCAGGGCGTCGATCTCGCGCGCCTTGAGGGTGTCGCTCAGCCAGTCGAGAAAGGCATCGTGTTCAAAACGGCGGTCATGACCATGGAGTTGATGGCCAAGGTGCCAGTCGGCGGTATGGAGGATTTTCATTGGAAAGCAGCCCGGTTGCAGGGACGGTGCCTGGGGCACCCGATGAAGACAAGATGAGGATGCCCCGTGCTTTTTTCAAGTAAAACAGGGGGCTGGCATCGATTCAGGCAGGTTCGCAGCACATCCGGTATTGGGGGTGGCCGGTAAGGGGGTCGGACTCCTCGGCCTCGATAACGAAGCCGTGGCGGCGATAGAAACGCACCGCCTGATCGTTCTCGACGAAGACCCGGGCGTGGAGCGACGCCCCCTGACGCTTGGCCTCCTGCAGCAGGGCGTGGCCGACGCCGCGGCCCTGACGGTCGGGGCGTACGAACAGGGCGGCGAGATAGTTGTCCACCAGTGCCATGAAACCGAGCAGATCGCCGCGCTCCTCGAACACCCAGATGGCGGCGCGATCGAGATAGCGGGTACGCAGATCCTCCTGGGCCTGCCACCAGCAGGAGGCATCGACGAAATCGTGGGCCTGCAGGGAGGCCAGCAACCAGATTTCGACGATCTCTTCCATGTCTTCCGGGCGACTGGGCCGCAACATACCTTCATCCTTATTAACAATTTACTTTCGCAGTCTAGGAGAACTTGATGAACAAACTGGTGACATAAATGAGACCCTGTGAGGTCGATCGCCCTTTATTTAGCGAGAATGATTGGCTGATCACAAAGCGCCTCTCTAGTACAATGCCCGCCGGACAATCTAGAGACCGAGGACGCCATGTGGTTTAAAAACCTGCAGATTTATCGCTTTACCCGCCCCTTTGACCTGACCGTGGATCAGCTGGAAACCCAGCTGGAAGCCTGTGCCTTCACCCCTTGCGGCAGTCAGGACATCTCCCGTTTCGGGTGGGTCAAGCCCCTTGGCAAATTCGGCTCAACCCTGACCCACTCTGCCTCCGGCCACATCCTCATCTGCGCCCGCAAAGAGGAGAAGATGCTGCCTGGTACCGTGGTCAAGGAGATGCTGGCCGAGAAGGTAGAAGCGATCGAGTTCGAACAGGGACGCGCCCTCAAGAAGAAAGAGAAGGAAGCGCTGAAAGAGGAGATCCTCCACACCCTGCTGCCCCGTGCCTTCAGTCGTACCAGCCAGACCTTCGCCTGGATCAATCCGGCCGACAATTTAATGGTGGTGGATGCAGGTTCTGCCAAGAAGGCGGATGACCTGCTGGCACTGTTGCGCAAATCCATCGGCTCCCTGCCGGTGGTGCCGGTGGCCCTCAAGAACCCGCCGGAGATCACCATGACCGAGTGGTTGAACGAGGGCAACCTGCCCGCCTCCTTCACGCTGGAAGATGAAGCCGAGCTGCGCAGTGCCATGGAGCACGGCGGCATCATCCGCTGCAAGCAGCAGGATCTGATGACGGATGAAATCAAGAACCACCTGGCCAACGACAAGCTGGTGACCAAGTTGGCCCTCAACTGGGGCGAGACTGTCAGCTTCGTGCTGGGGGATGATCTCTCCATCAAGCGGCTGAAGTTCAGTGAAGAGCTGCGCGAGCAGAACGACGACGTCACCAGCGAAGATCCGGCCGCCCGTCTGGATGCGGACTTCGCGCTGGTTACCTCCGAGCTGGCCCAGTTTATCCCGGCACTGTTTGCCGCCCTGGGGGGCGAAGAGCAGTCCATCTAACCGGACTTTCGCCTGTTTGGCCTCTGCCATCCCATCGTAAAAGCCGCCTTCGGGCGGTTTTTTTATATCTATTGCGGATAGCCATTATTGATAGATGAGTAAGATATTGATCTTGTTCAATAACTTGAGCTATCAGCGCCAATCGTGACATAGTCCCTCTTCATGGTCATAAAACAGACAAGGAGAGTGTCATGTTGCGCAAACCTCTGGGGCTGGCTGTCGCCCTTGCCCTGCTGGCCGGTTGTGCCAGTGACAACGGCTTTCACTACACCCCGCCAGCCCAGACCCTGATCGCGCCGGAGGCGGCCAGTGGCTGGACCGACAAGCAGGGCTGGCAGGGCCATGACTTCATGGTGGCGGCCGCCAACCCGCTGGCGGTGGATGCGGGCTACCAAATCATCAAGGCCGGTGGCAGTGCCGTCGATGCAGCCATTGCGGTGCAGCTGGTGTTGACGCTGGTGGAGCCGCAATCCTCCGGGATCGGTGGCGGGACGTTGCTGCTGGTGTGGGATGGCCGCAAGGTGAGTGCGGTGGATGGCCGCGAGACGGCGCCGGCTGCCGCCACCGACCAGCTGTTTATGCAAGATGGCAAGCCGCTGGCGTTTTATGACGGTGTGGTCGGGGGCCGCTCAGTCGGCGTTCCCGGCACCCTGCGCGCTCTGGCACTGGCCCATCAACGTTATGGCAAGCTACCCTGGGCTGCGCTGTTCGAGCCCGCCATCACGCTGGCAGAACAAGGATTTGTGATAAGTCCACGGCTGGCCACATTGCTGGCCAAGGATCCCTATCTGGCACGGGATCCGCAGGCGCGAGCCTACTTCTATCAGGCGGATGGCAGCCCCAAAATGGCAGGCACCCGGCTGACCAACCCGGCGCTGGCCAGGGTGCTGCGCACTCTGGCCACAGAGGGGGCGGATGCCTTCTATCAGGGGCCGCTGGCGGATGCCATGGTGGCCAAGGTACGCCAGCATCCCACCAATCCCGGGCTACTGGCGGCCACCGATCTGGCCAGCTATCAGGCCAAAGTGCGTGATGGCCTCTGCTTTGACTATCGCCAGAGCAAGATCTGCGGCTTTCCCACTCCCTCGTCCGGCACCTTGGCGCTCGGCCAGATCTTCGGCATGCTGGAGAGCCGCGATATGGCGGCCCTCAAGCCGATCACCACGAAGGAGGGGGGACTGGCTGCTTCCAGCGAGGCTATCCACCTCTACAGCGAAGCGGCGCGTCTGGCCTTCGCCGATCGCAACCAGTACGTCGCCGACAGCGATTTTGTCAGCGTGCCGGTGAAGGGGCTGCTGGACAAGGGCTATCTGGCCGAGCGCGGCAAGCTTGTCGGTCAGCACTCCATGGGGATTGCCAAGCCCGGCACGCCGCCACTGGCGCTGGCACGCGGCAAGGATGCGACACCGGAACTCCCCTCCACCAGCCATGTCTCGATCGTCGACAAGGCGGGGATGGCCATCTCCATGACCAGCTCCATCGAGGATGGTTTCGGATCGCGTCAGATGGTCAACGGCTACCTGCTCAACAACCAGCTCACCGATTTTTCCTTCACCTCGGTGGATGCTGCCGGTCTGCCGGTGGCAAACCGGGTGGAGCCGGGCAAGCGGCCCCGCTCCTCCATGTCACCCCTGCTGGTGTTTGACAAGCCAAGCGGCGAGCTGACCATGACGCTGGGCTCGCCGGGGGGCTCCGCCATTATCAACTACGTGGGCAAGACCCTGCTCGGTACCCAGGATTGGGGCCTGAACCTGCAACAGGCCATCAACCTGCCCAACTTTGGCAGCCGCAACGGCCCCACCGAGCTGGAAGCGGGACGCACCCCCATGTCGGTGGTCGAGGGATTGAAGGCGAGGGGACATGAGGTGGTACTTAACGAGCAGACCTCCGGCCTGCAGGGGGTTGAGCGCAACACTGGCGGCTGGTTTGGCGCAGCGGATCCGCGCCGGGAAGGGATCGCCAAGGGGGAGTGAGGTTCCCATAGCAACAAGGCCAGCATGATGCTGGCCTTGTTGCTGATGGTGCGGTTACTGGATACCCAGCAGCTCCACGTCAAAGATCAGGACTGATCCCGGCGGGATTTTGCCCGCGGCGCGGTCGCCGTAGGCGAGGTTGGCGGGGATGTAGAAACGGGTCTTCTCACCTTCCACCATCAGCTGTACCCCTTCGGTCCAGCCAGCGATCACCTGATTGAGGCCAAACTCGATGGGCTCGCCACGGGCGACCGAGCTGTCAAAGACGGTGCCGTCCAGCAGCTTGCCCTCGTAGTGCACCTTCACCTTGCTGGTGGCGGTGGGGTGAACGGTGCCGGTGCCCGGGGTCAGCACTTCGTACTGCAGGCCGGAGGCGGTGGTGGTTACCAGCGGCTTCTCCTTGTTGCTGGCGAGGAACTCGGCGCCAATCCGCACGTTGTCAGCCGCCAGCTTCTTGTTGTTGCTGCTGGAGTAGAAGTAGTAGGCCACACCGGCGATGAGCAGCGCGATCAGTATGAATTTCATCGGTTTTTCCTGTTCCATGAAATGTAAAAAGTGCAATGAGGACGCCATCTTATCGCGCACCGTCCCTGATGGCGAGCCACAGGGCGGGAGGATGTGAGCGGGCAGGCAAAGCTCGGAGACGCAGACGCAAAAAGGGGCGAGTCGGTGACTCGCCCCTTGTCATGGCGGCGGCGCTTACTTGGCGGCCACCATCATCAGGGCGGGCAGGGCGAAGAAGAGACCCGTCACATAACCCAGAGCCAGCAGCTTGTTCTCGCTGCCTACCCGGGCCAGCCCCTCGGCGGCGCGCACCGGCAGGTCGCGCAGGAAGGGGATGCCATAGATGATGACCACGGCAAAGAGGTTGAACAGCACGTGGACCAGCGCGATGGTCAGGGCCAGCTGGGCACCGGCTCCACTGATGGCGGTGGCAGCCAGCAGGGCGGTAATGGTGGTACCGATATTGGCCCCCAGGGTGAAGGGGTAGAGCTGACGGGTGCTGAACACGCCGCCGCCGGCCAGCGGGATCATCAGGCTGGTGGTGGTGGAGGAGGACTGCACCATGATGGTCACCAGCGCACCGGAGGTGATGCCGGTCAGCGGGCCACGGCCCAGTGCCTTGTGCAGCACCTCTTTGGCACGGCCAACCAGTACCTGTTGCAGCACTTTGCCGAGATATGTGACGCAGGCGAGGATCAGCAGGATACCGATGACGATAGTGGCGATGGCGGCACCCTTGCCTGGCAGGAAGGCAACGGCGCTGTCAATCAGCTGCTGGGCCGGTGCGGTCAGCGGCTTCATGAAGTCCATGCCCTTCATCGACATATTGGCGGAGCCTACCAGCAGGTTGGCCAGCCACTCGGCGCTGTGTTGCAGCAGACCGAACATCAGTTCCAGCGGCAGGAAGATGAACACCGCCAGCAGGTTGAAGAAGTCGTGCACGGTGGCGGCGGCGAAGGCGCGGCGGAACTCGGCGCGATCCCGCACATGGCCCATGGAGACAATGGTGTTGGTGATGGTGGTGCCGAGGTTGGCACCCATCACCATGGGGATGGCCATGCTGATGGGCAGGCCGCCAGCCACCAGACCGACGATCACCGAGGTGACGGTGCTGGAGGATTGCACCAGCGCGGTAGCGAGAATACCCAGCAGCAGGGCGACAAAGGGGTTGTTGGCAAAGGCGAAGATCTGGGCTGCGCCCTCGGCGCCGCCGGAGAAATCTTTGAAGCCGTGGGAGATGGCGCCCACGGCAACCAGGATCAGGTAGACCAGTACGATGACACTCATCCAGTTGAACAGGGCGCGGGTCGCGGGCGGCTGTGACAAGGAGTGATGGTGTTGCATAAAGCCTCTTGAGACGGTCGTTCCGTCTTGGGTTGTTGATGACCCGCGCATTTAATCAGTGGTTAATGACAGAAATATGACAAGGTGACACTTTTATGATGGTTTTATGACTTGCTTTGGTGGTTTGCTCGCCAATAGATGATGGGGATGGCGAGAAATATGGCTGGTGACGCCATCTGCCCTGTCTGTTCCTTGCCGACCAAGCAAGTGCGGGAGAGTGGCAATAGTCGAGCCCCATATTCAGCCCGTCAAATAGCAAAAAGGGGAGCCATGGCTCCCCTTCTTGCTATCCGTTATCCGCAAAGGATCAGGCGTCAGCCGCCTCTTCGTACTGACGGAACGGGATGCGGAACACCGCCAGACGCAGGAACAGATAGGTTGCGCCGAGACCAGCCCAGATCAGGCCCAGCTCCAGCGAGCTCTGCTCCAGGTTGATCCACAGCGCACCGATGGTGGCGGCGCCGAGCAGCGGCATCAACAGGTAGATGACGTGATCCTTGAGGGTCTTGTTGCGCTTCTCGCGCACCCAGAACTGACCGATCACCGACAGGTTGACGAAGCTGAACGCCACCAGTGCGCCGAAGTTGACCAGCGCCAGCGCGGTATCCAGATCAAACGACACGGCGGAGAGGGCCAAACCGCCCACCATCAGCACGTTGATGGCCGGAGTGCGGTATTTCGGGTGGATGTAGCCAAACACCCGCTCCGGGATCATCCGGTCACGCCCCATCACGTAGAGGATGCGCGACACACCGGCGTGAGCCGCCATGCCGGAGGCCAGTACCGCGACCGTGGTGCAGACCAGCACCACGGACTGGAAGAAGGTGCCGCCAACGTAGAGAGCGATCTCCGGCAGTACCGCATCCGGATGCTGGAAGCGGGCGAGGCTCGGGAAGTAGAGCTGCAGGCAGTAAGAGACCACCACGAAGATGATGCCGCCGATAAGGGCAGTCAGCACGATCGCCTTGGGGATCACCTTGCCGGCATTCGGAGTCTCTTCGGAGAGGGAGCTCAGACCGTCAAAGCCCAGGAACGAGAAGCAGAGGATGGTCGCACCGGTAAAGAGCGGTACCAGCTGTGCTGACTCGAAGTGGAACGGACGGCTGCTCATCAGGGTGCCAGCCCCTTCGCCGTGGTAGATGCCCCACGCCATCAGGCCGATAAAGAGGGTGATGATGGCCAGCTGGATCACCACGATCAGACCATTGAAGTTGGCTACCAGATTGATGCCGCGCAGGTTCAGGAAGGTCATCACGGTCACCAGACCGAAGATGAACACCCAGGGCTCGACGCCCGGGAACATGGCGGTCAGGTAGATCTTGGCCAGCAGAATGTTGATCATCGGCATGAACATGTAGTCGAGCAGGGATGACCAGCCGACCATGAAACCGACGTAGGGGTTGAACACCTTCTGGGCATAGGTATAGGCAGAGCCCGCAGAGGGGAACTTGCGTACCAGATGGCCGTAGCTGAAAGCGGTGAGCAGGATGCCACCCAGAGCCAGCAGATAGGCGGTGGCGACCCGGCCATCGGTGATGTCACCGACGATGGCGAAGGTGTCGAAGACAGCCATGGGGGTCAGATAGGCCAGACCCATCACAATCACTTGTGTCAGGGTAAGGGTCTTGAGCAGCTTGGCGTTTTGCGATGCCATTACGCTTTCTCCTCAATCAGTGCCGCAGCACGTGCTTGCAACGAGCGCAGGGATACGATGGATTCGCAAGCCTGTACATCAAGGGCGCCGGGGAGGCGCATACCGGGCTGTACCGGCAGGAAAGCATTAAAACGCCCCATTGTTATCCTCTCAACGTCGGGAGATTGTTTGGCAATCTCGAATATCACTTCCGGAAACGTTCCGGCCTCTTGTGGTGGGTTTGTACTGCACTTCAAAAATACAAAAACCGATGTCGCAGTGAACATCGGTCCTTTATTGGCGGCGTATTGTGCATTCGGTCAGCCCCCTTGACAAGCAAAAAAGGGCGTATTAACGCATTTTTTTGCATACGCACGGAGCAGGTAAGTGGTCACTCGCCCCCTGCAGCCGTCCCCGAGCCGCTCCCCCTTTTTCGGGGGGGGAGAGAACCCTGTCGTGGCGTATGAAAAATCGGCAAATCGGGGCTGCAGGGTGCATAGCGCCTCAACATTGATCCTGATCATATTTGGCGGCGTTCCCCCGGGCTCGAGTCCAGCGAACTTATCGGCTGGTGGGGGATGGGAGGGGGTGAAGTGGAAAAAGATCTATTGCATATTCATTCACATTAATGATTGAGAATAGGGGGCAATACGGCTCGGGTCATGGCACGGCGAGCGGCCCGGCTGGGTAGTTATTTGAAATCAGTCACACTTCCTGCAGAAACCGCATTTCTGGCAACCCGTGCAGCTGGCAACCAGAACACCGCAAAAACAACAAGGAGCCCGCAGGCTCCTTGTTCGCTATCGAGGGAAGGGGCGCCAGCGGTTACTGGGCGATCTCCACCTTGTCGGCGGTATGCAGCGGGATGCGGAACACGGTGAGGCGCAGGAACAGGTAGATGGCCCCCAGCGCCGCCCAGATCAGCCCCAGCTCGAAGGAGGAGGGCTCGAGGTTGAGCCACAGTACCCCGATGCAGGCGGCGCCACAGAGCGGCAGCAGCAGGTACATCAGGTGATCCTTGAGACACTTGTTGCGGCCCAGCTTCACATAGAAGTGGGCAATCACCGCCAGATTGACGAAGGTGAAAGCCACCAGGGCGCCAAAGTTGATCAGCGCCAGCGCCATCTCCAGATCCAGCGACACCGCAGAGAGGGCCAGCAGGCCGACCAGCAGCACGTTGAACGCCGGAGTCTGCCACTTCGGATGGATGTAACCGAAGAAGCGGGCGGGCAGGGCGCGATCACGACCCATCACGTAGAGCAGGCGCGATACACCGGCGTGGGAGGCGAGCCCGGAGGCCAGCACCGCCACAGTAGTGCAGACCAGCACCACCGCCTGGAACAGCTTGCCGCCGACATAGAGGGCGATCTCCGGCAATACCGCATCCGGATGCTGGAAGCGGGAGATGTCCGGGAAGTAGAGCTGCAGGAAGTAGGAGGTAGTGACAAACAGCACGCCGCCAATCAGCGCCGTCAGCACGATGGCGCGGGGGATCACCCGATCCGCGTCCGGGGTCTCTTCCGACAGGGTACTGATGGCGTCAAAACCGAGGAACGACAGACAGAGGATGGAGGCCCCCATCAGCAGCGGTGACACCTGGATCTGCTCGGAGAAGAAGGGACGGCTGCTGGCCACGGTACCCAACCCTTCACCGTTGTGAACGCCCCAGGCGATCAGGCCGATGAAGATGGCGATGATGCTGAACTGCATTACCACGATCAGGCTGTTAAAGTTGGCCACCAGCTTGATGCCGCGCAGGTTGAGGGCGGTCATCACCGCCGCCAGACCGAAGATATAGGTCCAGGGCTCTACATTCGGGAAGAGGGCTTCCAGATAGATCTTGGCCAGCAGCATGTTGATCATCGGCATGAACATGTAGTCGAGCAGGGAGGTCCAGCCCACCATAAAGCCGACATAGGGGTGAAACACCTTCTGGGCATAGGTATAGGCGGAGCCGGCTGACGGGAACTTGCGTACCAGATGGCCGTAGCTCAGGGCAGTGAACAGCATGCCGATGAGGGCAAACAGGTAGGCGGTCGGCACATGGCCTTCGGTGATCTCGGTAACGATGCCGAAGGTGTCGAACACAGCCATGGGGGTGAGGTACGCCAGTCCCATAACCACGACCTGCCACAGTTTGAGGGTCTTTTTCAGACCAACCTGCTGGGCCGCCATTATGCATGTTCCTCATGCAGTGCCAGAGTGGCACGGTCCATCAACGAAACCGGGAGAGAGGCCCGGGAATCAAGGGCGCCAGGGCGGCGCACACCGGCCATGGCCGGTTGGAAAGCATTGAGATGCCCCATGTTGTTCCTCACTAGACTTGGTGTCGGGAGACTGCTGCCAATCTCGCTATCTTTTCCGGGGGTGATCCGGCCTCGTTTATGGGTGTGTTCACTGTCTAAAAAAGAACCGATGCCATTGTTTTACATCGGTTCTTTCAGTGGCGGCGCATTGTGCATTTGCAGGGCCCCCTTGACAAGAAAAAAAGGGGGCAAAATTGCATTTATTTGCACAGGTAAGTGGTCACTTTCCTGCTGGTCAGGCCAGCACGGCCTCCAGTGATTTTTCAAGGAGTTGCAGCCCCTCGTCAATCACTGCCGCAGGGGCTGTCAGGGGGGCGAGAAAACGGATGACATTTGCACGCACCCCGCATGAGAGCAGGACCAGACCGCGTTTGCCCGCCTCGGCCACCAGACGTTTGGTGAGGTCGGGATCGGGCTGGCTGGCATCACGGCGTTTCACCAGCTCCATGGCCACCATGGCACCGGGGCCGCGAATTTGACCTATGCAGTCAAAACGCTCGGCTATGCGTTCCAGCCCCGCCTTGATCTGCTCCCCCTGATCCAGCGCTTTCTGGTTGAGTTTCTCCTCGTCGATCACCTGCAAGACCGCCAGCGCGGCGGCGCAGGCGATGGGGGAACCGGCATAGGTGCCACCCAACCCCCCCGGCTTGGCCGCGTTCATGATCTCCGCCTTGCCCACGACCGCCGAGAGAGGGAAGCCCCCCGCCAGACTCTTGGCCAGGGTCATGATGTCCGGCTCGATGCCGGCATACTCGGTGGCGAAGGTCTTGCCGGTGCGGCAAAAACCGCTCTGGATCTCGTCACAAATCAGCAGAATGCCGTGCTGATCGCAGACGCTGCGCAGCTTTTGCATAAAGCTCGGGGAGGCGGGGTAGAAGCCCCCTTCCCCCTGTACCGGCTCGATAATGATGGCGGCAACCCTGCTCGGCTCGATATCGGCGCTGAAGCAGAGCTCGAGGGCGTGCAGGGCATCCTCTTCACTCACTCCCAGATAGTCGGCGGGGAAGGGGATGTGGTAGACCTCCCCCGGGAAGGGGCCAAAGCCGGTCTTGTAGGGGACCACTTTGCCGGTGAGCGCCATCCCCATCATGGTGCGGCCGTGAAAGCCCCCCTTGAAGGCGATGGTGCCGCTGCGACCGGTGTGGGCGCGGGCGATCTTGATGGCGTTCTCGACCGCCTCGGCGCCGGTGGAGAGAAACAGGGTGCGCTTCGGCGTCGGGCCGGGCACCAGGGCGTTGAGCTTCTCGGCAAGCTCGATATAGCCCGGGTAGGGGGTGACCTGAAAGCAGGTGTGGCTGAATTTTTCCAGTTGTTCACGCACCGCCGCTACCACTTTGGGGTGGTTGTGACCGGTGTTGAGCACGGCGATGCCGGAGGCAAAGTCGATGTAGCGGTTGCCCTCCACATCCCACAGCTCGGCATTTTGCGCCCGGTCGATAAAGACCGGCAGCAGGGTACCGACGCCGTTGACCACGGCCGCTTCGCGGCGCGCTTGCCACGCCTTGTTTGATTCTGACTGACTCATCTTTCCTCCCTGAGGGGCCGCAGCCCCGATATTCCCTGAAAATGTGGCAGGTGTTTTGGTGCCCATCACCGCCGATCAGCCCATCGGGCCAGTTCGGCGGCGCCTTGTCTCTCTGTTGCAGCCCTAGCGAATGGCGCCAAAGCAGAGGTATTTGGTCTCCAGATACTCCTCCAGCCCCTCGGCGGCCCCTTCCCGGCCCAGACCCGACTCCTTGATGCCGCCAAAGGGGGCCAGCTCGGTGGAGATGATCCCCTCGTTGATGCCGACCATGCCGTACTCCAGCTGCTCGGCGACGCGCCACACCCGGGCGATGTCGCGGCCATAGAAGTAGGCGGCCAGACCATAGGGGGTATCGTTAGCCAGCTCGATGGCTTCGGCTTCGCTCTCGAAACGCACCAGCGGCGCGACCGGGCCGAAGACCTCCTCCTGCAGGATGGGATTGGTTTTATCCACCTTGCCCAAAATGGTGGGGCGGTAGAAGAGGGGACCAGCGGGGTGAGCTTCGCCCCCCAGCAGCACTTCGGCACCGGCGGCGACCGATTGCTGCACCAGCTCGGCCACCTTGCTGGCGGCGGCCGGGTTGATGAGCGGGCCGATCTGGGTGCCCTCCGCCATGCCATCTCCCACCTTGAAGGCGGCAACGGCGGCGGTCAGCTTCTCGGCGAAGGCGTCATAGACACTGGCCTGCACCAGAATGCGGTTGGCGCAGACACAGGTCTGCCCGGCGTTGCGGTATTTGGAGGCGAGCGCCCCGGCCACGGCGGCGTCGAGGTCGGCGTCGTCAAAGACGATAAAGGGGGCGTTACCGCCCAGCTCCAGCGACAGCTTCTTCATGGTGTCGGCGCACTGGCGCATCAGCAGCTTGCCGATGCGGGTAGAGCCGGTGAAGGAGAGCTTGCGCACCACCGGATTGCTGCACAGCTCGTTGCCCACCGCGCTCGCCTGATGGCTGGTGACGATATTGATGACACCGGCGGGGATGCCTGCCTGCTCGGCAAGCAGCGCCAGCGCCAGCGCGCAGAGCGGCGTCTCGGCGGCGGGCTTGATGACGATAGTGCAACCGGCGGCCAGCGCCGGGCCCGCCTTGCGGGTGATCATGGCAATGGGGAAGTTCCACGGAGTGATGGCGGCGACGACCCCGACCGGCTGCTTGATGGTTGCCAACCGGCGATCGCCGCTAAAGCCCGGGATGGTGCGGCCATAGGCGCGCTTGCCCTCCTCGGCGAACCACTGGATAAAGCTGGCGCCGTAAGCCACTTCCCCCTTGGCTTCCGCCAGCGGCTTGCCCTGCTCGCAGGTCATGATACGTGCCAGCTCGTCGCTGTGGGCTGTGATGGCGGCAAACCAGGCGTAGAGCTTGTTGCTGCGCTCCTTGGCGGTCAGCGCCGCCCAGGCGGGTTGCGCCACGTGGGCGGCCGCGATGGCGCGGCGGGTATCCTCGGCATCCATGTCGGGCACCTGGGTAATGACGGCACCGCTGGCGGGGTTGGTGACCTCGAAGGTGCAGCCGCTGGCGGCCTCGCACCACTGTCCATCTATATAGGCGCGGGATGTGATCAAGCTGGAGTGGGATGTTGTTCCTGACATGAGAAGCCTCGAGTGTGGGTCAGAGCAGCTGGTTGCCGGAGTGAGCCGACCCTTCCTGCGCCGCTGCCGTATAAAATAATAAGCACAGGAAGACCATAATTTGAGCTGAAATGTTTTTCAAGTGTTAAATATATTTGAATTGCTGGGGGGCGCCATGCTAGAAAATGGGCTGTGTAGCGCGCTTTCTCCGGTTCGCTTGCAGGCTACATGTGGGCAGACGACCGGGAGATGGTAAATCAGGTGTGCAAAATAATGAACGGCTGTGCTGTGTAACATAGTGAACGGCAAGGGAAAGCTGGTCGGCTATTTTAACCAGCAGGGTAAACAGGCTGCGCCTGATCCGATGCGATCACGCGCAAGCAGGAGAGGCTGATGATGCAAGGATGCAGAGATAGCGCAGCAGGGGGCCTGTCATGAGCGGGCCGCAGAGCCGAGAGGGCGTGGCTCGACCGTTGAGTGGGGCTGACGCCGGGGCGCGCACCATGGGGGAACGGCTGGCGGCAGTGCGCCACCAGCTGGGGCTCTCCCAGCGGCGAGCGGCCGAGTTGAGCGGCCTGACTCATGGCGCCATCTGCATGATCGAGCAGGACAAGGTGAGCCCCTCGGTCGCCTCCCTGCAAAAGCTGCTCACCATCTACGGCCTGCCGCTGTCGCGCTTCTTCGCCGAGGAGGAGAGCCGCACTCCTGAAGTGGTGATCAAGGCTGATCAGCTGATCGAGCTGGGCAGTCAGGGGGTCTCCCTCAAGCTGGTGCACAACGGCAACAACCGCCGCCAGCTCGGCTTTATGCTGGAGACCTATCCCCCTGGCACCGACACCGGCGGTCAGGTGACCCATCAGGGGGAAGAGGTCGGCACCGTGCTGGAGGGGTCGGTGATCCTGACGGTGGCAGGCCAGAGTTATCAGCTGGAGGCGGGCGACAGCTATGTGATCGACACCGGCGAGCCCCACAGCTTCAGCAATCCGTCGGGGGAGACCTGTCGCATCGTCAGCGCCCACACCCCGGCGAGCTTTTAATCTAGGCAGTAGTTTGGCAACCGAACCGGTAAGGAAACAGGGATCATGACCGAACATGTAAACAGTTACTACGCAGCCAGCGCCAATAAACACGCGCCCTATCCGACACTGACCGAGCAGTTGGAGTGCGATGTCTGCGTCATCGGGGCGGGCTATACCGGCCTCTCCAGCGCCCTGCATCTGGTGGAGAAGGGCTACAGGGTGGTGGTGCTGGAGGCTGCCCGGGTCGGCTTTGGCGCCAGCGGCCGCAACGGCGGCCAGATCGTCAACTCCTACAGCCGCGACATCGACACCATAGAAGCGAACTGCCCGCCGGATCAGGCCAGGCTGCTCGGTTCCATGTTGTTTGAGGGGGGCCAGATCATCCGCGAGCGGATCAAGCGCTACAACATCCAGTGCGATCTGCAGGAGGGGGGCGTCTTTGCCGCCGAGACCGAGAAGCAGCTGCACGAGCTCAAGGCGCAGAAGGCGCGCTGGCAGAAGTGGGGCAACGACCAGCTGGAGCTGCTCGATGCCAAGGGGGTGCGCGAGGTGGTCGCGAGCGATCGCTACGTCGGCGCCCTGCTCGACAAGAGCGGCGGCCATATTCACCCCCTCAATCTGGCGTTGGGGGAGGCGGAAGTCATCCGCATCCAGGGGGGGCAGATCTTCGAACAATCCGCCGTCACCAGTATCACCCCGGGGCAGCCAGCCTTGGTCAAGACCGCCAAGGGGGCGGTGAAGGCGCGCTTTGTGGTGGTGGCGGGCAATGCCTACCTCGGTAATCTGGTGCCGGAACTGGCCAGCAAGAGCATGCCTTGCGGCACCCAGGTGATCGCTACCGAAGTGCTGGGGGAGGAGCGGGCCCGTTCACTCTTGCCGCAAAACTACTGTCTGGAGGATTGCAACTACCTGCTCGACTACTACCGTACCTCCGGCGATCACCGGCTGCTCTATGGCGGCGGCGTGGTCTATGGCGCGCGGGATCCTGCGGATATCGAGCGGCTGATCATCCCCAAGATGCTCAAGACCTTCCCGCAGCTGGCCGACGTCAAGGTGGAGTACACCTGGACCGGCAACTTCCTGCTCACCCTGTCGCGCCTGCCGCAGTTTGGCCGCATCGGTCACAACATCTACTACATGCAAGGCTACAGCGGCCACGGCGTCACCTGTACCCATCTGGCGGGCAAGCTGCTCTCCGAGGTGCTGAGCGGTCAGGCGGAGCGCTTCGATGCCTTTGCCAAACTGCCGCACTACCCCTTCCCGGGTGGCCGCCTGTTCCGCATCCCCTTCACCGCTGCGGGCGCCGCCTGGTACACCCTGCGCGACCGCTTGGGGGTATAAGAGCTACCCAGCGAGAAATGTGGGCTGGTGGGTGCCGCTTAGATAACGCTGACGCCAGCACCAATACCGGAAACAACAAGGCCACCGCGAGGGTGGCCTTGTTGTTTATCAAGCAGCAGCGCGCTGATTAGCTGTAGAAGGCTTCAACGGTGCCCTTGAGCTTGATCAGGATGGGCTGACCACGGCGATCCAGCGCTTTGGGGGAGGGGATCTTCACCCAACCTTCGCTGATGCAGTACTCCTCGACATCGGTGCGCTCTTTGCCGTTCAGGCGAATACCGATCGGGTGCTCGAAGCAGGCGGCCACATAGTGAGGGCTGCGGGGATTGCAGGAGAGGTGGTCGCGAATTCAACTTCGAAGTGCAATTCCCGATTAAAAATCAGGCTGCTTTCAGAAGTTCGTCAAAAACCACCTGTGGCTGTTTAAATCCCAAGCATTTGCGCGG
>NZ_JBGLRC010000029.1:0-53333 GCF_041402345.1 Aeromonas sp. S11(2024)
GGCGGGGCCAGAGCAGGTCACGCCGGTGGCCCCGGAGCAGGTCTGGGTCGCTGATATCACCTATCTGCCAGCCAGGAGCGGACCGCTGTACCTGAGCCTGGTGACGGATGCGTACTCACGCAAGATAGTGGGCCACCACGTACACGAAGGAATGCATGCCGAGTCGGTGGCGATGGCGTTCAAGAAAGCACTGAAGCAACGACGTGGCGGTGGTGAACTCATCCATCACTCGGACCGCGGCGTGCAGTATTGCTCTGGGCTGTATCAGTCATTACATGAACGGTACGGGGTGAAATGCTCGATGACGGATGGGTATGACTGTTATCAGAATGCGTTGGCGGAGCGGGTGAACGGGATTTTGAAAGGAGAGTTATTGCTACAAAGCCCGCAGGATTTGACGCAAGCGCGGGAAATGGTGCGTGAAGCGGTGGATATTTACAACGCGGAGCGGCCGCATCATGCGTTGAAATACAGAACCCCCGATGCAGTACATAGGGGGTTCTGAGTAGAGAAATGCTAGTTGAAAATGTGTAAACCTATTTCAGGACTAGACACCAACGGCTGATCGCCAAACAAGGGTAAGGGCGGCTCAGTGGTGGCGGGCACCTTGCCACAGCTTGCGCAGTTGCAACAGCAGCGCGGTCAGGGCGCCGCCGCTCAGGGCGGTGAGTACCGCCAGCAGCAGGCTGCCGAGCAGGAAGGGGGGCACCAGGGTCGCTGCCTCCTGCTCCAGCCAGTGGAGGGTCCAGCTGAGGTGGAAAGGCTCCGGTGTCTGGTGCAGTACCAGACAACCGGTGCGATAGGCGTAGAGATACATGAACGGCAGGGTCAGCGGATTGTTGAACCAGACCGCCAGCAGCGCCAGCGGCAGGTTGAGGCTGAATGCCAGCGCCAGACCGACTGCGATGAGCGAGTGCATCGGGATTGGGAACCAGCAGGCGAAGATCCCGGCCGCCACCGCGCCACTCAGGGCGCGAGTGCCCCCTTGCCAGAGGGCTGGGGCAAGCAGTCGCTCACCAAACAGGGCAAACCACTTCTGCTGGCGCAGGGTATCGGGATCTAGCTTGAAGCGGGCAAACCAGCGACTCAGCATGGGCGGGCCATCTTGCGTTTTTGCCACTGGCGCACCGTGCTGATCCGCCAGAAGGTGCGGATCAGGGTGTAACCGATAAGAGAACTGAGCAGGGCAAGGATCAGCGAGCCCAGCAACAGCGGCGGTGCCACTGTGCCCAGAACCGAGACCAGCCACTCCCAGGTGAACTCAATCTCTATCTGCTGCGCCGAATGTCCCAGCAACTGGCAACCCACCAGATAGGCGCCATAGAGCAGGGGCGGCATGGTAAAGGGGTTGGAGAGCCAGACCAGCGCCACCGAGAGCGGCAGATTGACCCGGCACAGGATGGCGCCTCCGGCGGCCAGCAGCATCTGGCAGGGGAGCGGCACCCAGGCCATAAAGAGGCCCACCGCAAATGCCCCGGCTGCCGAGCGACGGTTGAGGTGCCAGAGGTTGGCATCGAGCAGCAGTTTGCCGAACAGCCGCAGGTGCTTGTGTTCTTTCAGGGTTTGCTGATCGGGCATCCAGCGTTTAATGAGTCGTTTGGGCATATTGAAACCTTGCTAAATACTTGCTCCATGGATCTGCGTCTGTTGTCGTTTGCCCTGGGGGCAAGCTCCTCACTGCTCTGGCCATGGTTACCTTCACTCGCATGGGGGGGCCTGTTGCTGTCCCTGCTGATCCCCCTTGCATATTGCCGTGCCTGGCGGTGGTTGTTTCTCCTGCTCGGCATCCTCTGGATGCAGGCCAATCTTGCCTATCGGCTGGCCTGGCTGGAGCGGTTGGGCGATCAGACGAGCCACATGATAACCGCAGAGCTGCAAAGTGCAGAGCCCGAGGGGGATAAATTTGTCCGGCTGCTGCTGCGGGTGAGCACACTCGACGAGCAACCGGTGACACCTGAGCCCCTGATCCGGGTCAATGCCTACCAAGCATTGCCAGCCATGACGGTAGGTAGCCGGATCACCCTGGTGACCTCGTTGAAACCGGCTCACGGTCTGGCCAACGAGGCGGGGCTGGATGGGCGGCGTCTGCTGCTGGGCAAGGGGATCACCGCCACTGGCAATTTGCGGCGGGTGATCGACATTCAGCAGGTACCTGCGGGTTGGCGCGAACGCTGGTTGGGGGTGGCGACCGAGAGTTGGCGTCCGCTTGACCATGCTCACTTGCTGGCGGCGCTCACTTTTGGCGAGCAGAGCGGCATCACGGATGCCCAGTGGGAACTGTTTCGCGGCAGCGGCCTGACCCATATCATCGCCATCTCAGGGCAACACATCGCTCTGGTGGCGGTGCTCGGGTGGTGGCTGGGCAGGCTGTTTGGTCTGCGCGGCGCCATCATCACCTCCCTGCTGTTTGCCGCCGTCTACAGCGCGTTGGCCGGGTTTGCGGTGGCCACCGAGCGGGCCCTGATCATGGTGCTGGTTTGGAGTGTGCTGCGCTGGAGTCGGCGGGAGTGGCCGGCCTGGCGCATCTGGCTGTGGGCCTTTGTTGTGCTGACCCTCTGGGATCCCTTCGCCCTCTATTCGGCCGGCTTCTGGCTCTCGTTTCTGGCGGTGGCCATCCTGCTGCTGGTGGGATATGTCCACGACAAGCCGGGGCTCTGGCAGATCCAGCTCTGGCTGCTACTCTGTCTGCTGCCGCTGCAGTTGGCGTTGTTCGAGGGGATCGCGCCCCTTGCCATGGTGATCAACCTGTTGGCTGTGCCGCTCTTTTGTATCGCCATCATCCCGCTGGCGCTGATCGGTGTGCTGCTGGCGCCGCTCTCCACCTCGCTTGCCTATGTCCTGTTCTGGCTGGCGGATCTGGGGCTCGGGTGGGTGCTGACGATCCTGAACTGGCTCGCCGATCAACTGCAACTGTGGTGGCCACTGCCCGGCTGGTGGCTGCCACTCTGCACCCTGCTGTTGCTGCTCTGGTTCGCCGCACAGTGGCGTCCGGCACGTTGGCTCTGGTTACCGGGCGCCTTTGCGCTGGTGTTGGCACTCTGGCCAACGCCTGCCCGCTGGCAACTGCGGGTGCTGGATGTGGGGCAGGGGCTGGCGGTGCTGATTAGCAAGGGAGAGCGTGCCATCCTCTATGACACTGGTGATCGCTATCCCGGAGGCTACAACATGGCGGACGCGGTGATCCTGCCCCAGCTGAGCCATCTGGGGATCCGGGTCATCGATCGCCTCATCATCAGTCACAAGGATCGGGACCATGCCGGCAATCGCAAGCGACTGCTCAGCGCCATGCCGGTGCGTCACGAGCTCTCCTCTTACCCCTTCAGTGAGGGAACAACGCTCTGCCAGCGTGGGCAACAGTGGCGCTGGCAGGGGCTCTCGTTTGCAGTGCTCTGGCCCGAGCGCCCCGGTGGCGGGCGCAATAACGATGGCTGCGTGGTGCGTATCAGCGATGGGCAGCGCAGCGTGCTTCTGAGTGCCGATATTGAACGGCAGGCCGAGTAACGGCTGGTGGCGCTGGAGGGAGAGGGGTTGGCCAGCACCTTGCTGGTGAGCCCCCATCATGGCAGCCGCACCTCCTCCACGCCCCCGTTTGTCGCGGCGGTGGCGGCAAAGGAGGTGATCCACAGCGCCGGTTTTATGAATCAGTGGGGCTTTCCCCGTCCCGATGTAGTAACCCGCTATCGGGATGCCCGCCAGTGGATCACCGGTCAGCAAGGGGCAGTACTGCTCGAACCCACCGCAGAGGGCTTGAGCGTCACCGCCGAGCGAGATCTGGGGCCTTGGTACCGGCGCAGTGGCGAGTGGTGGCGACCGCGAGTGTGGTTTGAGCAATAATCCGCCATTTCTGCCGTGTAGGAATGCGATATAGGTGGCGGCGCTTGGTGTAAGCCTGCGCTTTGGCTAGAATAGCCCGTCATTTCCATTACTAACGGCTATTCATGCAACAAGAAACCTCACAAGAGAGCTGGCCAGTATTCAAACGCCTGCTCGGTTATGTCCGTGATCGCAAGCTGGGCCTGGTCGGTGGCATCATCGGGATGCTGGGCTACGCCGCCGTGGATACCACCTTTGTCTACTCCATCAAGCCGCTGATCGATCAGGGCATCAATGGCAATGACAGCACCGTTTTGAAATGGATGCCTTTCTTCGTCCTCGGCATCGTGGCCCTGCGCGGTGTCGCCAACTTTCTCTCCAACTACTGCATGGCCTGGGTCGGCAACCACGTTGTGATGCGTCTGCAACAGCAGGTGTTCAATCACATGGTTGCAATGCCGATGAGCTTCTTCGACCGCCAAAACACCGGTCATCTGCTCTCCAAGGTGACCTATGACGCCAGTCAGGTCTCCTCGGCGGCGAGCACCACGCTGGTGACCCTGGTGCGGGAAGGGGCGACCGTGGTCGGTCTGCTCGGCCTGATGTTCTGGCACTCCTGGCAGCTCTCGGTGATTTTCCTGGTGGTTGGCCCACTGGTGGGGGTCATCATCGGCCTTATCAGCCGCCGTTTCCGCCAGATCAGCCGTCACATCCAGCAGGCGGTAGGGGATATCACCACCTCCACCGAGCAGATGCTCAAAGGGCACAAAGAGGTGCTGATGTTTGGTGGCCAGAAGGTTGAAGAGAAACGCTTCTTCCAGGTCAGCAACAACATGCGCCAGCAGACCATGAAAATGGTCGCCGCCGATGCCATCGGCAGCCCTGTGGTGCAGATGGTGGCCTCCATCGCGCTGGCTGCCTTCCTCTATGTAGCTACCATCGACAGTGTGCGCAGCGAGCTGACTGCCGGTACGTTTACCGTCATGATCACCTCCATGATGATGCTGCTCAAGCCGCTGAAAAGCCTGACCGACGTCAACAACCAGTTCCAGCGGGCCATCACCGCCTGCCACAGCCTGTTTGGCCTGCTCGACAGCGAGCCGGAGCAGGATACCGGCACCCGCACTCTGGAACGTGCCCGCGGCGAGATCGAGTTTCGCAACGTCACCTTTACCTACCCGACCAAGGACACCCCGGCGCTGCACAACGTCAGCTTCAAGGTGGAGGCGGGTAAATCGGTGGCGCTGGTGGGCCGTTCCGGCTCTGGCAAGAGTACCATTGCCAGCCTGTTGACCCGTTTCTACGACATCGATCAGGGCGAGATCCTGCTGGACGGCATCAACATCCGCGAATATAAGTTGAGCGAGCTGCGCAAGCAGTACGCGCTGGTCTCCCAGCATGTCCACCTGTTCAACGACTCGGTGGCCAACAACATCGCCTACGCGGCAGAAGACAAATACAGCCGCGACCAGATCGTGCAGGCCGCCCGTATCGCTCACGCCGACGAGTTCGTCAGCAAGATGAGCAACGGGTATGACACTGTGGTTGGCGAGAACGGTGCATCCCTCTCCGGTGGTCAGCGCCAGCGTGTTGCCATTGCGCGGGCTCTGCTGCGCGATGCGCCTGTTTTGCTGCTAGATGAGGCCACCTCGGCTCTCGATACCGAATCCGAGCGCCACATTCAGGCGGCCATCGACGAGCTTTGCAAGGCGCGAACCTCGCTGGTGATCGCCCACCGTCTCTCCACCATCGAGAAGGCAGACGAGATCCTGGTGATCGACGAAGGCCATATCGTCGAGCGCGGAAACCACGAAGCATTGATGGAGCAGCGCGGCACCTATGCCCAGCTGCGCGCCATTCAGTTTGGCAACGCGGGAAGCAAGGCCTGATGCTGGAACGGCTCTGGTATCGCAAAAGTGGCTGGCGCTGGTTGCTGGCCCCCTTTGCTCTGCTGTTTGCCATCATCAGCGGCAGTCGCCGCTACGCCTATCGTCACGGCTGGCGCAAGGGGTATCGCTCCTTCTTGCCGGTGATCGTGGTGGGCAATATTTCGGTCGGGGGCAACGGCAAGACGCCGGTGGTGGTCTGGCTGGTGGAGCAGTTGCAAGCCCGCGGCTATCGCCCCGGGGTGGTGAGCCGTGGTTATGGTGGCAAGGCGCCCCATTACCCCTATCGTCTGGATGAGACCAGCACCACGGCGCAGGCCGGAGATGAGCCGGTGCTGATTGCCCGGCGCTGCGGTTGTCCGGTGGTGGTAGCCCCGAAACGGGCCGACGCGGTACGACTGCTGGAGCAGAGCGGTGAGGTGGATATCATCATCACCGACGATGGTCTGCAGCACTATGCGCTGGCCCGCGACATCGAGCTGGTGGTGGTGGACGGAGCGCGCCGTTTCGGCAATGCCTGCTTGCTGCCCATGGGGCCGCTGCGCGAGCCGGTCACTCGTCTCAAACGGGTGGACGCCATCATCTGCAACGGCGGCGAGCCGGGCAAGGGGGAGTACCCCATGCAACTGGTAGCCGACACCCCGCGCCGGGTGCGCGACGATGCCCCGCTGGCTGCCCCCTTGTCGGGGCCGGTCGATGCGTTGGCTGGGATCGGTCATCCGCCCCGCTTCTTTGCCACCCTCGAAGGGCTCGGCTATCAGCTGGATCAACAGGCCGCCTACGGCGATCATCATCCCTTCGATCGGGATGAGCTGGTGGGGCGCTTTGCCAGCAAGCCGCTGCTGATGACCGAGAAGGATGCGGTCAAGTGCCGCGCGTTTGCCCTCGATAACTGGTGGTATCTGCCGGTCAGTGCCGAGTTGCCTGCTTCTCTGCTCGACACCCTGCTGCACAAGCTGGGGGCGAAGGCAAAGGGCACGACCGGGGCACAAGATTAATCTCTCTCGCCTGAATGGGGGAGAAGTGGACCAATAGCGGTCCCGTATGGAATATCTGGTTGCTCGACATCCATCGCTGGCGTGATGAAGCCGCCAGCGCGACATCGTTGAAGGAGTATCGTTTTGGCTTTGGACATCAAGTTGCTCGACATCATCGCCTGCCCGGTCTGCAAGGGTAAGCTGCACTACAACAAAGCAGTTCATGAGCTGGTCTGCCGCTTTGACAAGCTGGCCTATCCGCTGGAAGAGGGGATCCCGGTACTACTGGAGAACCGTGCCCGTCCGCTCAACAGCGATGAGCTGCCGTCATGAGTTTCGTCGTCGTCATTCCTGCCCGCTATGCGTCAACTCGTCTGCCGGGCAAGCCGCTGGCGGATATCCATGGTAAACCCATGGTGCAGCATGTGGTGGAAAAAGCGCTGCAATCAGGTGCCGATCGGGTGATCGTTGCCACCGATGACGAGCGGGTACAGCAGGCACTGCAGAGCACCGGCGTAGAGGTGTGCATGACCTCACCGGATCATCAGTCCGGCACCGAGCGTCTGGCCGAGGTGTGCCGTCACTACGGCTTTGCCGCCGATACCATCATCGTCAATGTGCAGGGGGATGAGCCGCTCATTCCGCCCGCCATCATTCGTCAGGTAGCGGATAATCTGGCCGCCGCCACGGCGCCGATGGCGACCTTGTCGGTGCCGATCAAGGATGCCGAAGAGGCGTTCAACCCGAACGCAGTGAAAGTGGTGACTGACAAGGATGGCTACGCCCTCTACTTCAGTCGCGCCAGCATTCCCTGGGATCGGGATCGCTTTGCCAAGAGCCATGAGCAGATTGGTGACCACTACCAGCGTCATATCGGTATCTATGCCTATCGCGCCGGCTTTATCCAGCGTTACGTAGACTGGGCACCGAGCGTGCTGGAGCTGGTCGAGGCGCTGGAGCAGCTGCGGGTGCTCTGGTACGGGGAGAAGATCCACGTCGCCCAGGCCCTTGAAGCGCCGCCGGTCGGGGTGGATACCCAGGCCGATCTTGAGAAGGTGCGGGCCTTTTTGGCCAAGTGATGGCCACAGCACTAAAGTCATGAAAAACGGTGTCGCAAGGCACCGTTTTTTGTTTTGAAAATTTATATAATTATTTGATTTTAAACGCTAAACATGGGTTTTCTCAAACTTTTGGCGTGCATGGTTTGCCAAAGCGACGAGTTTGGTTATGATGCAAGACGCCCTGTTAACCCTAACCGGGCGGCTAAAACGAGATAAAACGGGGTGTTTGGGTGATAAATGTATTCCTGGTCGATGATCATGAGCTGGTGCGTACAGGGATAAGACGCATTCTTGAAGATGTGCGCGGGATCAAGGTGGTGGGTGAGGCACAGAGCGGCGAGACCGCAGTTACGTTCTGTCGCCAACACCATCCGGACGTGATCCTGATGGACATGAACATGCCGGGTATTGGTGGTCTGGAAGCGACCCGCAAAATTCTGCGGATCCGCCCCGATGTGCGCATCATAGTGCTGACCATTCATTCAGAAAATCCGTTCCCCACCAAGGTGATGCAGGCTGGTGCCGCCGGTTACCTGACCAAGGGGGCTGCCCCTGACGAGATGATCCAGGCGATCCGGCTGGTGCACTCCGGTCAGCGCTACATCTCCCCGGAGATTGCCCAGCAGATGGCCCTCAGCCAATTTGCCTCCGCTGACGAGAATCCCTTCAAGTCCCTCTCCGAGCGCGAGCTGCAGATCATGATGATGATCACCAAGGGGCAGAAGGTGACCGATATCTCCGAGCAGCTCAATCTGAGCCCGAAGACGGTCAACAGCTACCGCTATCGTCTGTTTAGCAAGCTGGGGATCAACGGTGACGTGGAACTGACCCATCTGGCCATTCGCTATGGCATGCTGGATGCCGATACCCTCTAATCGGGTGGCGTGTGGTCACAAAGGCGGCGCGTGCCGCCTTTTTGCTTTTCTGCCCCTTTGCTTTTCGGGCGGCGAGGGCAGTATGCTCTGCCCGTCAATTTTTGCCTTTGTGTGAGCCGAGTAGCTGATGACCCTCTCTCCCGAACCTCTCTTCGACAGCAAGGCGTTTCTGAGCGCCGTCACCCATCAAAGTGGCGTCTACCGCATGTATGACAGCGGTGGCACCGTGATCTACGTGGGCAAGGCCAAGGATCTGAAAAAGCGGCTCGCCTCCTACTTTCGCACCAACGTCGACAGCATCAAGACCCGTACCCTGGTGCGCCAGATCGCCGATATCCAGGTCACAGTTACCCACACCGAGACCGAGGCGCTGATCCTCGAGCACAACCTGATCAAGCAGTACCAACCCCGTTACAACGTGCTGCTGCGGGACGACAAATCCTACCCCTGGATCATCATCACTGCGCACCAGCATCCACGCATCGGCGTCCATCGCGGTGCCCGCAAGATCAAAGGAGAGTACTTCGGCCCGTACCCCTCTGGCGGCACGGTGCGTGAGAGCTTACACCTGATGCAGAAAATATTTCCGGTACGCCAGTGCGAGGATGCGGTCTATGCCAACCGCACCCGTCCCTGTCTGCTCTATCAGCTCAAGCGCTGCGCCGGCCCTTGCGTACCCGGGTTGGTGAGCGAGGCCGAATATGCCCAGCAGGTGGAGCTTGCCAAACTGTTTCTGGCGGGCAAGAACCAGCAGGTGATTGGCGAGCTGGTGGGCAAGATGGAGTCCGCCAGCTGTGATCTGCGCTTTGAAGAGGCAGCCCGCTATCGGGATCAGATCCTGGCGCTGCGCCGGGTTACCGAACAGCAGTCGGTGAGCGGCAACGTGCTGGACGAGCTGGATGTGGTGGGGGTCGCCTTCCAGCAAGGTGCGGCCTGCATCCACGTGCTCTTTATCCGTCAGGGCAAGGTGCTCGGATCGCGCAGCTACTTCCCGAAAGTGCCGGCTGACACCCCGCTTGACGAGGTGGTGCAATCCTTCCTGCTGCAGTTCTATCTGTCGGGGCAGGGGGGGCGGCAGATCCCGAGCGAGGTGCTGCTCGATGTGGCGTTGGAGGATGAGAGCGTCATCGCCGAGACCCTGAGCCAAACCGCAGGCTACAAGGTGCGGGTGGTAAGCCGTACCCGCGCCGAGCGGGCCCGCTTTATCAAGCTCGCCTCCATCAACGCCGAGACGGCGCTGCGATCGCGGCTTGCTCACAAGAGCACCATCACCGCCCGCTACGACCAGTTGGAAGAGCTGCTGGAGCTGGAGCGCCCCATCGCCCGCATGGAGTGTTTCGATATCTCCCACACCATGGGGGAGCGCACCGTGGCCTCTTGCGTGGTGTTCAACCGGGAGGGGCCGCTCTCATCGGAATATCGTCGTTTTAATATCGACGGTATCACTGGCGGTGATGACTACGCGGCGATGGAGCAGGCGCTGGAGCGCCGCTTTGGCAAGCAGCAGGAGCCGGACAAGGTGCCGGACGTGCTGTTTATTGACGGTGGCCTCGGCCAACTGCGCCGCGCCGAAGAGATCCTGGCCCGTCAGCTGGAGTTCCTCGGCGGCAAATATCCGCTGCTGGTGGGGATTGCCAAGGGGGTCACCCGCAAGGCCGGGCTGGAAACTCTCATCATGGGGGAGAGCCACGAAGAGTTGCATTTGCCGGCAGATATGCCCGCTTTGCACCTTATTCAGCATATTCGCGATGAATCCCACCGTTTTGCCATTACCGGCCACCGGGCCAGACGGGCCAAGGCCCGCACCAGCAGCAGTCTGGAGGATATTCCGGGGGTGGGGCCAAAGCGGCGGCAGGCACTGCTCAAATATCTGGGCGGCCTGCAGGAGGTCAAAAAGGCGAGCGTGGATGAACTGGCCAAGGTACCCGGCATCAGTCAGGAGCTGGCCCAGACCATCCACGATGGCTTGCACAGCGCCTGAGCAGGATTTGCGGCATGGCAAAATCGCTAACTCCTTGATGCACAAGAGCCGTGACGCGGGGGGGCCGTAAATGCCATAATGGCCCTCGCATTTTGAGAAGATTGATGGATTAAAAAGACCAAGACGGGCGCCAGTGCGGTTGCATCGCAAATCGGCTTTGGCGCACTATGTAGCGACGTACAAGAAGTGGCTGAAAATAATGACAAACATACCTAACCTGTTGACGTTTTTCCGGATTTTGCTCATTCCCGTCTTCGTCATCCTGTTCTATCTGCCTTATCAATGGTCCTATCTGGCTGCCGCCATCATCTTTATTCTGGCCGCTGCCACCGACTGGTTTGATGGCTATCTGGCTCGCAAGCTCAATCAGTCCACCGCCTTTGGCGCCTTCCTTGACCCGGTTGCCGACAAGATCATGGTCGCCGCCGCACTGGTGGTCATCGTCGAACACTACAACACCATTTGGGTGACCATCCCCGCCATGACCATGATTGGCCGCGAGATCATCATCTCCGCCCTGCGCGAATGGATGGCCGAGCTCGGCAAACGCTCCTCGGTGGCGGTCAGCTGGATTGGCAAGTGGAAGACCATGATCCAGATGGTGTCGCTCACCGGTCTGATTTGGCAATACAACGTCTGGATGGTGTGGCTCGCCTACGTGATGCTCTATGTCGCTACCGTGCTCACCTTCTGGTCGATGTTCCAGTACATGAAGGCCGCCTGGGGCGATCTGACCCACCACGCCAACTTGTGAGTCACCCGCGCTGCAAGGTGAGGTTTCCGCTGATTTGAGGCAGGAAACGGCCAAAGGCGCTAAAACTGTTCAAAAAGGGCAAAAAACGCCCGAACGATCAGGTAATTAAATATTTCTGGTTGACTGGGCGAGGAACATCGCTAGAATGCGTCTTCGTAGTCAGGCAGTCAGCCAGACCAATGCGGGAATAGCTCAGTTGGTAGAGCACGACCTTGCCAAGGTCGGGGTCGCGAGTTCGAGTCTCGTTTCCCGCTCCAAATTCAGACAATAGAGAGCCAACTCTCTTTTGCATGGCGCGTTAGCAAAGCGGTTATGCAGCGGATTGCAAATCCGTTTAGTCCGGTTCGACTCCGGAACGTGCCTCCATATTGACAAGCCCGCCACGCGAGCTTGATACCGATTGCGGTGCCCGAGTGGTGAAATCGGTAGACACAAGGGATTTAAAATCCCTCGACGTTCGCGTCGTGCCGGTTCGATTCCGGCCTCGGGCACCACTTATTGAGTACAGCAATCAAAGAGTTATGAAAGGCCATTAGCAATAGTGGCCTTTTTGTTTTGCCTAAATGGCGACAAAGTGGCGACAGCGATTGTGCTGAGTCCACAGCTTCATAACAACAAAGCCTGCTGAAGGCAGGCTTTTATAGGGTCTGTATGTCTGTATATAGCCGAGGAATTTACCGCGTGGGGTAGGGTATGGCCGATTACTTCCACCACTCCTTGCTCGGTAAGTTATTCCATTCTCCAACCGGGTATTCATGGCCATTGAAGCGCAGCGTGGTGCTCAATGTTCTCTTACTGGTGGTGTCCTGCTCGACTGTTTCTGTTTTCGCTTTGGTTACTACTCTCAGAACGTGCAGCCCGTTAGCCCCAGCTGGTGAACGGTTACATCAGAAGCACTTTAAGGAAGAGGCTTTTTACTCAAGGATCTGGCGCATTCCCGCGTTTAGCTGGCGGCCACCGTCCTCAGCATCACGGTCTTGCATCAAATTGATCGAAACCTCGTTGGTTCCGATGGTATAGGTTGCGCTGTAATCACCGCACATGCTGTTGCTTACACATTCAAAAAACGGCACCGACTTATCCTTTATTGTACGGACTATCACCGGTTTGACTTTCAAGATATTGGTCGCCTGACTGACTAATTCTTCGAAGTCTGCCTTGGCCTGTTTGACAGAAGCAACGGAGTCGTCTTGGTACGATGCCATGGTTCCGCCGAAGGAGAATACTTTATGTTGGTAGACCGCATAGTAATACTCACCCGTAGTTGGTCGTCCTAGGAATCCCTCGCCCGCCTTCGGTTTCCCGCGAAAGTCTTCATCAATGTCACTGCGCCAGTCATAGCGTATCAAACCATCGTTGACTACTTGGAGTGTGGTGATGGGCAGGCCGATTGTCAGGGTTTTGAAGCCCGTATTTGCGGCAATAGCCGGTGAGGCAATGAGACTGACCGCACAGCAGAGTGCAGAGAGCTGCAGGGTTTTATGGGTCAAGGTGACACCTCATTAAGATAATAGGTTTATATGGAGTGTTGATACTCATCCGTCCACCGGATGGGTTTACTCTCAGGCTGCATATTCCGGCCGATCCTGAACACCGAGCAGCATAAAAAACGACAACTACCTTGAAAAACGCCGGGAATGGCTGTTCAACTTCGCCGGAATACGCACAGGCTCAGTGGTTTATCGCGTTCAGTCTCATTCTGTGCAGTTCCTCAACTGGGTTGAGATAACGCCTCATTGTAATTGCGCCAATTAGGCGAACTTTAATAATTGAATTTTGCCACCTTATTAGATAAAACTCTCAGTTTATATCATAACAGGTGGCGTTATTATGGAAGAAAAAGTTCTTAATTTAAAATAATTCCGTGTGGGTAACGAAAGCTACTGACCCAACATGTTTTTCATCAAGTTAGTAGCCATTTTTTGCTGGGCTGCGATTGCATTTTTACATTCATCTGAATTGGCATCTTTACCCTGTGCAATTTTCAAGGTGCACTCTTGCAGGGCTTCATTCAGTAATTTCGGATCTTTCATAAAATCCTCAACTGAGGTAGGTCCACAAGCAGTAAGTAACATAGTGAATGGAATAGCTAACAGTAACTTATTCATTTCTATTTTCTCCAAATAAAAAATGCAGATAAAAATACTAGGATCTAAAAGATACAGATGGTTTTACGAGAAGTTATAAAGTATGTGGTAATGACATTTCAGACTTCTTGATCAGAATTTGAGCATTTTCAATATCATCAGGGTCTGTCACAAGCTCAAAATCAGACTGACTAAAGAGAAGCCCCATACGAATATAGTGGTAGATATAATATGTTTTGCCTGACTCGGTATTTAGGGAAATGCTATTGTTTGAAAATTCACTTTCAGTTTCAAATGTATAGTTTTTACCTGCATCAAGTTTCAGAAGATAGAAGTGTTTATTTTCTGATTCACCTAGGAATTTTTTATCGATAAAAAGATCCATATTGCTATTGCGAGCAAGCCAGCCATGACGGTAGATATAAACGTGAGCCTTGCCCTCGGCAGGAGGTGAGAAGCTTTTGGCTTCATTGACGACAGCCTCATCGGTGACGGTTGGCACTGAGGAACAGCCACCAAGTATCATGGCGCAGAGCGCCAAGAAAATCATTACAAACGTATTACGCATTTTTTACCCATTGTGCTGAAAGTTTATTGATGTTTTTGATTATTATTTTATTGAACATCTGATACTGATGTTTCTTTTGCTAAAGAATTGTCTGTGAGCGCAGCGACGTTTTCAATAGGGTCTTTGAAAATTTTTTTATAACTATTCGCCAGTTAATTGTCTTACACCAATTAATGAGAAAATACTAAGCTATATCAATTGCTTATGTGTCCATGCTTTAATGTGGGGTAATGTGATTTTTGTCACATCTATTAACGCCGGTTTTGGCTCGTCGGTAGTGGCGACGCAGCTTTTCCAGCATGGCGATAAACAGGGATGAGTTTTTCTTTATCCCACTGACGTAAAGCACTCTTCCATTGCCTGCATGGAGAACGCCTGCCAGGTAATGTTTGGCGTTCTGTCCCGGTGTGACAACCCGCTTTTGCTGCGCTCTGAACATCCAGTCGGCCCCTAATTTGGGATTAAGGTCTATATCGACTTCATCCTCATAAAACACCGGATTATCGGCATCACAGCGGGCCAGTGCCGCGTCGATATTAGCCATTTTCTCCTGATAGGCCGGGTCTTTTATCCGCAAGGTCGGCACGGGCCTTCGCCAGACAATGCCCATACGAGGTAACCATCGGCGGAGCGTGGAGGCTGCCATATTGAGTCCTGTTAACCGATTGATTTTAATAGCTAATAGTTCGGTGCGCCAGCGGCTGCGCTGATAACCAAAATCTTGCGGAGAAAACTGCATGAGCAGCACCAGTAAGGTGACAATCTTGGCGACAGGTAAGACTGGGGCACGGCCAGCCGGTAAGGCTTCTAACGCCCCCACACCTTCATCCCGATACCACCGAAGCCAACGGCCGATGGTCGAGCGAGCAGCGCCGGTAAGGTGATGAACATCAGTGATCGTGCGTCCTTCATGTAACAGCAAGATGGCCATCAAGCGACGAGCATGCCCTTTATCACGGGTGGCATGGATGATTTTGTGAATGCGGCGCCGTTGTGGTCGTGGCAGGGGTGGTAGGATAGGCATCAACTCAGTCCTTTGGGTGTGGCTTGTTTTGTTTGGCGACTAATGAGATCGCACAAACTGGACTGAGTTCCCTTCCTCCTGTGATCTACTATTCGGAACAGCTATTTAGAAATAGTGGCCTTTTTTTGTTTTTGCCGAAATGGTGGTGATTGCTAAAAACCTTTTCCGCTCAGGTGCTGGGCTTGTTGTCGTAAAGAAATGTTGTAAATAAATGTTAGCAAGAGAAAAGCCCCGCAAGCGGGGCCGGGTTTGTGACGGGGTTGCACCCTCACTTCTTGAGGTATTTTCGGATTGCCTTGCCTGAGGTGCCGACTGCCTTGACCGCCCGTTTCAGCTGGACTTCGGTGCACTCGAACATTTTGATCCACTGTTTCATCTCATAGGGATCGTTGACATTGATCTTCTTGGCATCGAACGGGTGAGCGACCGCATTGCTGTCAGGCATATAAACCTCAACTTGTTGAAATACTGGCGAGAAAGACGCTTCTGCCTGAGCGCCATCATCCTCTCAATTGGCAAGGGGCAAGGTGACGGGGTTCACACAACCCGGGGGCTGAAGGAGGAGTGCAGGTTTGCTTTGCTGATCTGTGAGCGATCACCACTTATTCGCTCGCGCCTGATGGGCAGTGAACCGGATGGCGCGAACGATGGGGAGTAATGAGGGGGGTACGCTTGGTGGTCAACCGGACTAGCGGGCTATCAAGCCTCTGCCAGCGCCCGCATTTCCAGCCGCTGCTCGCCGGGGTGGCAGACCAGCACCGAGCCTTGCTCGAACCAGTCTCCCAGCACGATGCGCCGCGCGGGCTGGCCGTCCAGGGTGAAGTCGTGGATGGCGGGTCTGTGGGTGTGGCCGTGGATCATCATTCGGCAGTCGTGGGCGCGCAGGGTGTCGTCAACCGCCGCGGGCGTTACATCCATGATGATCTGGCTCTTGTGGGCATTCTCCATCTGGCTTTGGCCGCGCATCTTGCAGGCGATGGCCTGACGGCGGGCGAGCGGCAGCCGCAAAAAGAGCCAGCGCAGCCACTTGAGCTGGGTGATGCGGCGAAACTTCTGATACCCCTCATCCAGGGTGCAGAGCAGATCGCCGTGGCTCAGCACGACCCGCTCCCCATAGAGCTCGATAACGCAAGGATCCCCCAGCAATGTCATCCCAGCGCGCTTGGCGAACTGCTGGCCCAGCAGAAAGTCACGGTTGCCGTGGATAAAGTAGATGGGCACGTTCTGCTGGCTCAGGGCCAAGAAGGCATCGGCCATCTGTTGATGAAGCGGATTGGGGTCATCATCGCCAATCCAGAATTCGAAGAGATCCCCCAGCACATAGAGGGCATCGGCGCCAGGGGCGTCGTGCTCGAGAAAGCGCACCAGTGCCGCGGTCATATCGGGCCGCTGGGCAGAGAGGTGAATGTCACTGATAAAGAGGGTGCTCATGATGTGGGGATCGGGCTCTCGGTCGAAACAGGGCAAACGGGGGTGGCAGAGATAGTAGAAACAACGGGGGACGAATCGTGCGCTGCGGGCGCCATCGCGCCAGTTGAGGAGGTATGGATATCGTCACGGGATGGCGCCTGCCATGACAGCTCGGCCAGATTGCGTCCCTCCAGCGTCAGCAGCGCGGCGTAAGGATCGCCCGCCAGACCCAGCAACCGGCACATGGCCGCTTCCCCTTTCAATCCCTCCTCAAGGCGCAGACGCAGCACTTCGCGGTAAAAAGCATCGCCAAAGCGCTCTAGCAGGGCCGCCATCAGGGTGAGGTGGCGCCAGCCATTCAGCGTCTCGATGGGGGCAGGGGTGACATAGAGCTCCAGCGGCCAGCTGGCCTCGCTCTTGTCAGAACCGTTAACAGCACAGCTCTGGTCGAGACAGGAAAAGGTGCGCTCCAGCAGCCAGACATTGTCGCCCTTGGCGCTCGCCTGCCAGCCTTGCTCTGCAAAAGTAGCGGCAAACGCCGCCGGATCAGGATGCTGGCAGAGAATATCGAGATCGCTGCCCAGCCGATCCAGCCCGATGGCGAGCGTGCTCACCAGCGCCATATCGCTGCATTGTGCGGCCAGCTCATCCCACACACCGGCGGTGAGCAGGGCATGGGCCGAACGCTGGCGCGGGTTGCCGTGGGCCAGATAGTCGAGGCGGCGCCAGTTCGCTCTGGCAGTGGGGGAGGCAGATGGAAAAACTGCGGCCGGGGCCGCAGTTTTGTCAGTGCCGAGTTGGCAGAGATCAGTCAGCAAGGGTCACCTTGGTGATCACCACGTCTTCTACCGGCACGTCCTGGTGGATGCGGCCGTAGTTACCGGTCTTGACGCCCTTGATCTTGTTGACCACGTCCATACCGGCGGTCACTTCACCGAATACGCAGTAGCCGAAGCCCTGGGTGGTGGCGGATTTGAAGTCGAGGAAGTCGTTGTTGTTCACGTTGATGAAGAACTGGGCGCTGGCAGAGTGCGGCTCCATGGTGCGAGCCATGGCGATGGTGCCGATCTTGTTGGAGAGACCGTTGGCCGCTTCGTTCTTGATGGGGGCGCGAGTGTCTTTCTCTTCAAAGCCCGGGGCATAGCCGCCGCCCTGGATCATGAAGCCGTCGATGACGCGGTGGAAAATGGTGTTGTCGTAGTGACCGTCACGGCAGTATTGCAGGAAGTTGGCCACGGTTTCCGGGGCTTTTTCAGCATTCAAGGTGAGGGTGATGTCGCCGTGATTGGTGTGCAGAGTGACCATGATATGTCCTTTCATTTGATGCGGGCGACGAAGTGCCCGCAGGTGTATGGCATAAAGTGGTGGCAATTCTAGCCCATCAGGGGCTGGCGGCATAGTCTCTCAGGCGCCGTAACCGTGCTGGCAGGCGGGATTGGCCCGCTTTTCTGCCTCGTTTTCTGCCCCTGAACGGGGTATTATGACCAACCATTTTACTCACAGGCAGTGGTTAGAAGATGCTGAAGATATACAACACACTCACTCGTCAAAAAGAAGAATTCAAACCTATCCACCCGGGCAAGGTGGGCATGTATGTGTGTGGTGTCACCATCTACGATCACTGTCATATCGGCCACGGCCGCACCTTCGTCGCCTTTGATGTGGTGGCTCGCTACCTGCGTTACGCCGGTTACGACCTGACTTACGTGCGCAACATCACCGACGTGGATGACAAGATCATCAAGCGTGCTGCTGAAACCCGCGTCACCTGCGACGAGTTGACCGAACGGCTGATTGGCGACATGCACGCCGACTTCGACGCCCTCGGCATGGTGCGCCCGGATATCGAACCGCGCGCCACCCAGCACATCGAAGAGATCATCGAGCTGGTGCAATCCCTGCTGGAAAAAGAGCACGCCTATGTGGCGGATAACGGCGACGTGATGTTTATCGTCGAATCCTACGCCGACTACGGCAAGCTCTCCGGTCAGGATCTGGAGCAACTGCAAGCCGGTGCCCGCGTTGACGTGGTCGATGCCAAGCGCAACCCCCTCGACTTCGTGCTGTGGAAGATGTCCAAGCCGGGCGAGCCGACCTGGGAAAGCCCCTGGGGCCCGGGCCGTCCTGGCTGGCACATCGAGTGCTCCGCCATGAACTCCAAGCACCTTGGCAACCACTTCGACATCCACGGCGGCGGCTCCGATCTGCAGTTCCCGCACCACGAGAACGAAATTGCCCAGTCCTGCTGCGCCCACGGTGGCGACTACGTCAACACCTGGATGCACAGCGGCATGGTGATGGTGGATAAAGAGAAGATGTCCAAATCCCTTGGCAACTTCTTCACCATCCGCGATGTGCTGGCCCACTACGACGCCGAAACCGTCCGTTACTTCCTGATGTCTGGCCACTACCGCAGCCAGCTCAACTATTCGGAAGATAACCTGAAGCAAGCCCGCGCCGCGCTGGAGCGGATGTACACAGCCCTGCGCGATCTGCCGGTGGCTGCCGCTGCCGGTGGTGACGAGCAGGTAGCTCGCTTCAAGGACGCGATGGACGATGACTTCAACACCCCGGAAGCCTACTCCGCCCTGTTCGATCTGGTGCGCGAGATCAACCGCCAGAAGGGCGAAGACATGGCCGTCGCCGCTGCACTGGGCGCCCGTCTACGCGAGCTGGGCGCCGTGCTCGGCATCCTGCAGCAAGACCCCGAGGCTTTCTTGAAGGGTGACGAAGCGGACGAAGAGGTTGCCGAGATCGAGCGCCTGATCGCCGAGCGCAATCAGGCCCGTGCCGACAAGAACTGGGCTGCTGCCGATGCCGCCCGCAACCGTCTCACCGAGATGGGCATCGTGCTGGAAGACAGCGCCGGCAAGACCAGCTGGCGCCGTGCCTAAGGCCGGTGGGCCCGTTGGTGCCAACTGGTTAACCCAATAAAAAAAACCGCAGCTCTAGGGCTGCGGTTTTTTTTTGTGGTCTGCCGAAGCCTTGGCATCCTTACGGTGACCAATGTTTTAAATGCTATGTTATATGCCTTTTTGCTTACGATATGAGGCATAACTTTTTAAACCGAACATAACAGTTAAAAATAGGAAAAGTAACGGAATAAAATAATACAGCCAATAAAATTGTTCAAAAAATGCATTAATTGGTTTGCCAGAGGTACTTTGTTCTACGCTGGAAATCCAGCTATATGCACGGTAAGTGAGATACGCAAGTAGAAGAGTAATAGTGACTCCTACTTGCCAAAAGTAGCCAGTAAGTTCCCATAATTGATTTAACAGTTCTTCTAATATTGAACTTCTACGTCCCATGTAAGTTTCTCCTTTGGCATATAACGCCTGCCTAAGGGGCAGGCAACACTACTACTAATTTTTCACATAACACTGTAATAACACAAATCAACTTATAGTAAAAATGCCGCATGTTGACAGTCCCTCTTGAGAAGTTTGTTAAACGACATTGGTACAAGGTTATGAGTCTTTCTTAAGTTCTAATACACCTGCTGTATTTTTTCCATTTTGCCAACATCTATTGGTCCAGAACACCCCTTTCATTTCCATAGTCGATATATCTATAACTCTAAGCCTAGCCGCCCCTTCATAGAAGCTAGTATCTGTTTCAGATGGCGTATCATTAATTCCTTTAAACATATATTCAAGTTCAAAACAATCATCATCAGTTCTGATTACCTTACAATAATTTGCGTAAGTCCTACCTACTGTAGTATTGCATTTCATTCTAATTGAAAAGAAATTAGCTTCAATTATAATGGGGAACTGAACGGTAGTGCCACCATTAAAATTTGAATTAATAGTCCCTGTCCACTTGCCATTAAAATCAGGGCAAAATTTGTTTTTGAAAAAGTCTATGTATACAAACCTCCAAAGATATTTACCAAAAAGCCATGCTAAAATTGTTATAGCTGTAATTGTATAAGAAATAGACCTAACTAATGGTTGTTCGAGGTATTGATTAAAAAGCAAATAAATTAGAATGGCAATGGCAATGGCAATGGCAATGGCAATGGCAATGGCAATGGCAATGGCAATGGCAATGGCAATGGCAATGGCAATGGCAATGGCAATGGCAATGGCAATGGCAATGGCAGCTGGGAGGCCATACTTAACTTTTGATGGAAAAAGATCCCACATAATTAACGCCTCCAACTTTTAAATATTTTTTTCCGTATTAAGGTGCGGGCAGGCTTTACTTGGATATGGATAGCCTTAAAGCCTTTTAGTACTCCGTTATGAGTAATCATGCACTCCATAGTGTGTGAGCCTGTATATGATGTATCCCTTTTATGGCTTTCATATATCCGCCCAATAACCTTATGCCCAATATCATTAGCATCTGTTGCTTGACTTCCAACATTCCTAACGGTCCACTGAGCATCTGAATAAATATTAAATGCATCCTGATTACATATTGTAAAGGTAAGAGAGTCACCTTTTTTCACTGTTAAATTATCATTCGTAGTTGTTTCAACATGATTTCCATCTTTATCATATCTGCAGATGGATATTTCAGGCACCGTAACTACGGCAGGTAAGCCAGTTGTTCCCTCAGAATTTATAATTACTTGCGGGAAGTAATGCTGAAAAATATTAGAAAAATTAATCCCTTTGTCAAATTCACTTGAATCAATACAGTTAAGGCATATAGCTTTTAATTCATCAAGTTTTTGATGAGCAAAACGCTCTGAGTCTTCAGGCATTGTCAGGAGGTTACTTCCACCCAATGGGTTATTTACTATAAATGTAGACTCTAGTTCTGCACATATACTTAAGGCTGTATAAAGAAAAGAGTCATCTTCTCTATCATGCTTTTTCATGTGCTGTGCAACTAAAATGTTTACAGCTAGAGAGGGTATTTTTTTAAACCCTGTACTTTGCCATTTAACATTGATCCAAGCTTTGAAATAGCGGACAAGACGTTTCATTAATGCTCGATCCGCTTTGTCGCTATAGTAGTTCGTAAGCCAATCCTGAATAGCCTTTGGGTCACTTTCAACCCACCCGTCATCCGTAGCTAATTTAATGTTAGAGCCATCAACAAAATAAATAGGCGTGTCAATAGTAAGGAATGTCGAATACTTTAGCCCTTCGCAAGCGTTTTTTGATTGTTGAGGTTCCGCCTCATCGTTTATTTTACAGTATGAAGACAAGGCATCTTTTAGAGATGATTTTACGTCCTTAGAATTAACTCCTTCAGATTCTGCGTCAAAAAACAAATAAACACCAATGTCGATATCATAGGAAGAAAATTTATCTGCTGGTTTAATCAATGTATGACTTTTATAGGAACCCTGTAACCAAAACCTAACTTCACACTCAAAGGCTTCACTTAATTCAGGTCTAAGAAACTCAATCAATTCATTTTTTTAGTAACACCTTTTGATAACACAACAGCTGATAATTGTGTTCTTTGGTGAAGAGTTTAATCTTTATCATTACTAGAAAAAAACAGCTCATTACAACTCATATTAACTTCCTTTGTTAGCCCGCTGTCGAATACAGAAGCTTGATTTTCCCTTTAACACGCTAGCTCAACCGTTGGCAGTGTACGGGGTGAAGCCAGCAGGTTGGCAGTCGGCTGGCGCGTTGGGTTAGACGCTTACTCATCTTTAGTTTTTTCATCTAAAATGAAGCCGATACGACGCGGTGCCTCATTTTGTTTTTTCATTCCAATAAGCAATACACTCAATTGGGAAATATGTTGGATTAGTTGCAGTTTTTCACCTTGATCATTTGTACCATAGAAAGAGATTATGTCTGGGCCGTAATACCCTATATCCTGAATGTGAAAAGTAATGGCCTGACCAAACGAAACTAGTCTTGCTCCAATTTCATGGTCATCATCAAGTTCAGCCTCGAAATCTTTAATGTACTCAACCAGTCTGGTGTAGGTCCACTTTGCCGGATTGCGTGTTGAATCGGGCAAGTGAGGCATCGTGATCTCTGGCATAACAGGTTGTACAAAAGCTAAGTTTTGTGCTGACAATCCAGCCTGTTCTTCTAACAGTTTTTTCAAATCCATGAATGTTCTCCAAAAAGGGCCGTAGGTGCGATTAGCGAAGCGTAATCGGGAGTTCGAGAAATAAGGTGTTATTACGGTGAGCTACTCACTATCGGGTCTTCAATATAAAACTGTTTCCTGATAGGAGTCTGTGCCGATTGCTGTTGTACTCATAATGATTTTTTTACCCATGCAACCACGTTGATGATTCTTGTTTCATCAGTGCGGCAATCTGGCCTCGCCATATGGCGGGTGAGGGGCCGGATCAGAGATAACGTCTCTCCCGATCACCGCCTCGAATACACCGAATGCTGTTAACCAACCTCGGTGCGGCGGGTTGGGAGTTGCCCCCTGTTGTTCGCCGAGGTGAGACCGTTTGTCCAGGCCGCGAGGCAGGACGCCGAGCGAGCGCCGCTGGGCCAAGGATGGCCCATCGGCGCGTGCCGTGGGACAAACGGGTGAACCGAGGGAACCCGACGCAGGAGGGCGAACAAGTGGGGGTGGCCTTTCTTTTGGTGACTTTTCTTTGGCCACGCAAAGAAAAGTCACTCGCCAAGCCGCGCAGCGGCGGCGAAACCCCGTCGAGGACGGAGTCCTCGTGTCCTGCATGGCGAAGCCATGCCAAATACCTTGTTGCAGGGCAAAGACGTTACCGACCCCTCACCCTAGCCCTCTCCCGCAAGGGGAGAGGGGACGGTTACCGCGGACGATTACGCTGCGCTAATCGACCCTACTGGCGAAGCCGTGCCAATACCTTGTTGCAGGGCAAAGACGTTACCGACCCCTCACCCTAGCCCTCTCCCGCAAGGGGAGAGGGGACGGTTACCGCGGACGATTACGCTTCGCTAATCGACCTACGCTAAAGTCGCTACCGCCCCTGACTGTCGCTACCAGATTGCGCCGTTGACCATTGATCTCGGAAAAGGGGTCAACAGACGCCCGTCGCCATATTACGGAGCCAGAGTGGTCTTATCTATGGTTTTGATGAGCTAACTATCAGAAAAGAGTGATTTTTTGCGCTGGCACAAACTTTTATTAATTAGTGATTAGTTGATGATTGTCGGGGCTTGGCAGTGGCAGGGCGGTGGGGTGACGCCGCGAGAGGAGTGCAAACGGTAAAAAGAGGGGCGTGCAAACGGAAAAAAGCGAAGGGGCCCGCGGTGGGCCCCTTGTTGCTGGCGCTCGACGCGGCGCCGCTATTTAGGGGCGGGGGTAGGGAAGTATTTGCTGTGCAGCAGCGGGTATTCGCTGCTCGCCAGCACCTGGGTCAAGCCGGTCTGGAACTCCTTGACCAGTTCGTCGCTCACCGGATGGCTGAAGGCGAAGCAGAGCTGCTCCGAGCTCAGCACCCACTGCTCCTTGAAGCTGGCTGGGTCGATCTTTTGCTCTGCGACCAGCATCTCCATGGTGGTCTTGTGAGTTGACAGCAGATCAACCCGGCCGGAGGTGAGCATCTTGAGCGCTTGTGATAGCCGATTGGCAGTCATCAGCCTGGTCTCGTCAAAGCCGTTGTTGAGCAGCAGTTGCTCCCCCACATCGGCCCGCACCGCCCCGATATTGAACGCCTTGGCATCGTCGAGCTTGGTGATGGTGATATTGCGCTCGGCCAACCCTACCAGCACGACTTCGATATAGCCGACGGGACAGGCCCACTTGAACAGGGGATCCCGCGCCTGGGTGCGGGCGGTGGAGAAGAGCACCGCATTGGGCTTTTGGGTCAGCAGGTAGTAACCACGCGCCCAGGGCATGATGGTGATGGGCTGCGCCGGTGTATTGGTCTTTTTCCACACCAGTTGCAGCAGCTCGACCGCGAGGCCGGTGGGGGCGCCGCTGGCATCGGCGTAGTTGTAGGCTTTGTACTCTTCGGTGATGTAGTGCAGTTTGCCGAGCTCAGGACTCGCCTGTGCGAGGGTGGCCAGCAGCGCCCCGGCCAATCCAATCCATGGTTTCATTTTTGCCATCCTGATCAAGGGAATATCTGCTCAAGTGTGACCAAGCTGGCCGATTTCGCCAAGGCGACGGAGCATGTTTGGCAAAAAATCGCGAGGGGCGGCCGCCATCCCGCGCCCTATGTCGGCGGCGATCTGGGCGTTAGCGCAGCGGCAGGTATTTGGCTTGCAGGGCCGAGAAATCCGCCGAGGCGACGACCTGGGTCAGCGCCTGCTGAAAGAGGGCGACCTCGCTGTCGGGCACCTGACGGCTGAAGGCGTAGCAGAGCGGTCTGGCATCCAGCACGAAGGCGACATGAAAGTCATCCGGCTTGAAGCCGAGCTGCTGCAGGGTTTGATAGCCCGCGAGCTTGTTGGTCGCAAACAGATCGGCGCGACCTGAGGTGAGCATTTTGGCCGCCTGGGTGAGGCGGTTGGCCAGCATCAGCTGGCGTTCATCGATACTGCGTTCGAGCAGCAGCTGTTTGGAGACGGTAGAGCGCACCACGCCGACCTTGTAGCGGCTGATCTCGGCCTCCGAGCCGAGGGTGATGTTGTCCGCCTTGCGCCCCAGCAGCACAAACTCCGAGTGATCGATGGGGCAGGCCTACTTGAAGAGTGCTTCCCGCTGCGGGGTGCGGGCGGTGGCAAACAGCACCACATTGGGTTTTTGTTGCAGCAGGTTGTAGCCCCGGGCCCACGGCAGAATCCGGATTGGCTGGGGCGACACGCCGCGCGCTTTCCAGATAAGCTGCATCAGCTCCACCGACAATCCGGTCGGCATCCCTTGCTGGTCGCTGAAATTAAATGGGGGAGAGATTTCGCTCAGATACTCGAGCTTGCCCGGATCGGCTTGCGCGAAGGTGGCCCACAAGAGCAGTAGCAGATGAGGTAGGTGCCATGTCCGCACGGGAAAGATCCTTCGCAATCAACTATGTAGCCCAGTTTGACTGCTTGCGGCGGGAATAGCTAGCCACCTCTATTGCATCTTTCATCAATAAAATGGGCAGCGAACCGCTGCCCATCGGGTGAGTGAGTGCTCAGCGCACCGGCAGGTATTTGGCCTGCAATTTGCGAAACTCTTCCGAGGCGAGGGCGCGGGTCAGGCCCTGCTGAAAGAGGGTGATCTCGCTGTCGGGCACCTGACGGCTGAAGGCGTAGCAGAGCTGCTCGGCGCTCAGCACCATGGCCACATTGAAGTCGTCGCTGCTCAGCTTCAGTTCGCGAATGGCGTCATATCCCGCCAGCTTGCTGGTGGCGAGCAGGTCGGCGCGGCCGGAGAGCAGCATCTTCAACCCTTGCGACAGGCGGTTGGCCGGGATGATGTTGTTGTCATCCATGCCGTTGTTGAGCAGCAGCTGCTCGGCGGCATCCGAGCGCACCGCGCTGATCTTGTATTGGCTCATCTGATCGAAGGCGGTCAGGGTGATGTTCTGCGCTTTGCGGCCCAGCAGTATGTACTCCGAGTAGCCGATGGGGCAGACCCACTTGAAGAGATCCTCCCGCGCCTGGGTGCGGGCGGTGGAGAAGAGCACCACGTTGGGCTTCTGGGTTAGCAAGTAATAACCCCGTGCCCAGGGCAGGATGCGCACCGGCTGGGGTGTCACGCCGCTGTGTTGCCAGATCATCTGCAGCAGATCGACCGCAAGGCCGGTGGGCTGGCCTTGCGGATCGCTGAAGTTGTAGGGGGGGTACTCTTCGGTGAGGTACTCGAGCTTGCCCAGATCAGCCCGGGCCGTCGAGGCCCAGCAGAGCAGCAACAGATGACAGATCAGCCATATCCTCATTGGGAACATCCTTAGCGATCAACCTTCCCTTGAGTGTGACCATGAACAGAGTAATTAGCCACTCACGGCCGTTACCAGCGGGTGCGGATCTGCCCGATGGGCTGGTAGGCCTCATCCCGCAGCCCCACCAGCAGGGTCTTGCCATCCGCTTGCAACCGGAACTCGCCGTAGCGGGCCGCTTCGTACTGCTCTCCCGTGCCCTCTTCAAAGAAGTAGGCATCGGGGCCGATCTGCCACTGCCGCTCGCTCTGGTGAACCTGCAATCGCCGCTCATCGCTGGCGAGCCGATCCGGTTTGCCATCGGCCACCAGAGTGGCCACCTGATGGGCATCGAGCCGGATCACCAGGGTATCGCTGCCCTTGTTTTGAGTAGTACGAGCGTCGCGGCTGGTCAGCTCGCGGGCAATTTCATAGTTGAGCCGCATGTAATCCCCCTGCATCAGGGAGCGGGGATCGACCGGAGCGAGCCGCAGCAGCACCACTTCGCCGCTGCTCATGGCGTGCTCATAGCGCCAGACGGTGGCATTGATGCCTGCCAGGATGGCGAGGCCGCTTAGCAACAGGGCGAGTTGTCGGGTGACGGGTTTCATGAGTCGCTCCTTGCCGCAAAGGTGGTGAGTAGCTGGCGGGCACCCAGCAGCAGGATGCCGGAGCCCAGCAGCAGCCAGGATTTGGTCATCAGGGTGAGCCCCAGATCGTAGTAATAGAGCGAGCCATAACCGAGCAGCAGCAGGGCCGAGAGGGTCATCAGCCCCAGACTGCCAGCATAAAACCCGAGGATCAGCACCAGTGCGCCTGCCCCCATGCCGGGAATGATGGCGCTGATCAACACCAGCGGCAGGCCAAACAGCAGGGGGAGCTTGAGCTTCACCATCACCGCCAGCAGCAGGGCGGCGCAGATCAGGGGATTGAGCCAGAGCGGCAGGCGGGACAGCCCCAGCTCGTCCAGCACGCTGCTGCCGCCATCCCAGAGCGGGTGGTGCAGGCGGCCCAGCACCAGCAGCGAGAGGGCCAGCCCCAGCGTGATGGAGTGGTAGAGCTGGTGGCGCTCTGGATCCCTATCTGCCCGCAGCCAGCAGAAGGTGATGGCCGCCATCACCAGCGGCAGCGCCAGCAGTTGCAGCCCGAGGCAAGCGAGGCCAAGGGTGAGCAGCAGGGCCGCCGCCACGCTGTGAAACAGCCGCACCAGCCAGTGATCGAACAGCACGGCGATGGCAAGGGAGAGCAGGCACAGACCGAACCAGAGCTGGGCGTGATGGAGATCCAGCTGATCGAGCAGGCCATAGAGCAGCCAGGCATCGGCCGCCAGGGTGAGGGCCAGTACGAACTGATCCCAGAGATCGCCGCTTTGGCTGCGATTGAGGGCGTAGGCCCCCGCAAGCAGCACGGCCCCCAGCAGCAGGGCGCTGTTGGCCTCGCGGGTCAGCTGCTCGAAGCTGAGAAACAGGAAAAAGAGCAGGAACAGGGCGGCAATCCAGCCCACCAGCCCGAGCAGAAAGCGGCTCGACCAGTGGGGTTGGGTATCACGGGGCATCTCCCCTTCCACCAGATTGGCCTGTTGCAGCGTTTGCCAAAGGGTCAGGTCACTCATGAGACCTCCGTTGTTGTTGCAGCCAGCGGGCGGCGGTGACAGAAAGGCCGATGGCGATCAGGCTCAGCAGCAAGAAGCCGTTGATGTCGGGCTCCATCCACTTGCCCAGCGCCGCGAGGATGACGGCAATCAGACTGAGGCAACCCATGGCGAGTCCGGCGATAAATCTGTGATGCCAAAGGGCATAGGCCGCAGCGAGCCAGCCAAGCCAGAGCGGCCACACCAGCGGGGAGGCGGCATCAAACAGCGCCAGCAGGGTGAGCAGGGTGGCCCCCAGACCGGCAGCCAGGCCCGCCAGCCAGCTTGGCATCAGGCGCCAGCGGGTCGGTGCCAGCAGAAGCAGACCCCAGAGGGCGGCGTTGAGGAGGGTCAGGCACCAGCCCAATCCCTCTTCATCGAAGGTAAAGAAGAACGTGAACAAACCGAGCCGCCAGTAGAGCACCAGCGCCAGCTGACCGAGCAGCCAGCTTAAGGTCCAGAGCAGGGGGCTTTGGCCAAATACCGCCAGTGGCACCAGCATCAGCGCCCAGGTGGCGAACAGCTGCCAGGGATCGGCGCCGGTCTGGTAGGTCTGACCCACCAGCGCCAGCAGGGCGCCGATATTGAGGGCGATAGCGAGCAGCAGCGCCTGACGGGGATTATCCCCCAGCGGTTTGCGCCACAGCAGAAGCAGCATGGCGAGCAGCGGTGCCTCCAGTAGCGCGAGGCGGGAGACCCGGCCCAGCTCTTGCCAGTTGAAGGCGACGAAGAAAATAAGGCCAGCCCCGATACAGAGGGCGCCGAGCCAGAGCAGCAGCCGGTCAAACAGCCACTGCCAGCGCGCCGGATGGGGGGGAAGATCGGCGAGGGTCAGGGCGTCCGCCAGCTTCTCTGGCGCCAGCCGTCCCTGTTTGACCCATTCGAGAAGCGTCTCTCTTGATACGTTGTGCATGGGGGGACTCCACGAGGTTTGCCCCATTATGGCATGAGGCACCCGCAACCGTGCACTGCCCCTTGGCTCTGCGGCTGGTGGTTGCGACAGCGGGTTGCGCACTAGACACAGCAGCAAACAAAAAAGCCCTCCACAGGGGAGGGCTTGAGCAGCGGAAAAGGCGATCAGGCAAAGATCAGGGTGCTCACCCCGAGGCCGACGAAGAGGATGGCGCAGGCGATGCGGATCCCCTTGAGCGGCAGCTTGTCTGCCCCCAGCTTGCCGATCAGCACCACAGGCACGTTGGCCAGCATCATGCCGAGGGTAGTGCCGGTAATGACCTGTACCAGCGAGTCATATTTGGCGGCCAGCAGCACGGTGGCGATCTGGGTCTTGTCGCCGATCTCGGCAATAAAGAAGAGCACGAAGGTGGCCATAAAGGGGCCGTATTTATCCAGCGAGCTCTCCTCGTCATCCATCTTGTCCGGCACCAAAATCCAGATAGCCATGGCGATAAAGGCGATGGCGACCAGCCAGGTCATTATCTTGGGATCGAGCCAGCGGCTGATGAACTCACCAATCCAGGCAGCGCCCGCATGGTTGAGCAGGGTAGCCGCCAGCATGCCGGCGATGATGGGCCAGGGCTTGCGAAAACGGCAGATGAGCAGCAACGCCAACAGCTGGGTTTTATCGCCGATTTCGGCAATAGCGACGCTGAGGGTTGAGGTTAACAAGGCTTCCATAAAAATGACCGGGGGACGGAATTGTTATAAACCAAAGACAAGCCTGCGCCATCCGTCCCCGGTATTGGCACTGGCCCGTCAAAGGTCTTGTCAAATCCATGGCTGGCATGGATCACCCTGACCATGGTGATTTGGCACCAAGTATGTTGATCAGGGTCGCAAACCGGTATTCATGCAATGGATGGCTCCGGCGTGCGAGACTACTCCCCCTCGATGGGAGCGGGCATTCTAGGGAAAAACCGCATGAGTGACAAGGGGATCAGCCACCCACCAGCTTGACGCTGAAACCGGCTTTCTCCAGCTCGGTTTTGATCAGGTCCCGTTTATCCCCCTGGATCTCGATCACTCCCTCCTTGATACCGCCTCCGGTGCCGCACTTTTTCTTGAGCAGGGTGGCCAGGGATTTTTGCTGATCGGCGGGTACGCCATGAATGGTGATCACCCCGGCACCCTTGCGCCCCTTGGTCTCGCGGCGAATGCGCACGGTGCCGTCGGTGGGGAAGGGAGAGGCGGATTGGGGAGCGCTCTGCTCCTTGATCATGCCGCCATCTGTGCTGTAAACGAGGCGGCTGTTGTTGTCGTGACTCATGGCAATACTTTATGGGTTAGCTAAGCGGAGTTTGATTTTACTCAAATAAAAGTTGAAGACACAGCTTATAATGCCCCAAGTAAAAGCGAATTATTATTGTTTAACTTCAGGAGTCAGTCATGGTACTCACGCAGTTGTCACCGGGACAGAGTGCTCGCATCAAGAATATGAATCAGCTCGCCCGGCCGCTGCGCCGCAAACTGATGGTGATGGGCCTGTTGCCCCAGACTGAAGTCATCTATCTGCGCTCCGCCCCCCTGGGGGACCCGCTCCAGATCCAGTGCCAGGGGATCTGTCTCTCCATGCAAAAGAGTCTGGCCCAGCAAATAGAAGTCGAGCCGGTATAACCCCCTGTTCGGCTACCGCTCCGGTCAAGAAAGTCACCGGGAGCGGTTCAGATACAAGAAGTCGAACCTGCAAAGCGGCTTGCCACACGCGCGGCGGGTTCAGAAGAAAATAGAGGTAGAGCTGGTATGAATTATTCTCTGGTAACGGTAGGTAACCCCAATAGCGGCAAGACCTCCCTGTTCAACGCCCTGACCGGCGCCCGCCAGCAGGTAGGTAACTGGAGTGGCGTCACCGTCGACAAGAAGATGGGTGAGTTCAGCGCGGGTGAGCATCACTTCAAGCTGATGGATCTGCCCGGCATCTATAGCCTGGCCAGTCAGGATGGCAGTCTGGACGAGCAGATCGCCAGCCGCTTTGCCCAGGGCCAACAACCCGACCTGCTGCTCAACGTCATCGACGCCGCCAATCTGGAGCGCTCCCTCTATCTCACGCTGCAACTGCGCGAACTGGGCCTGCCCATGGTGGTTGTGCTCAACAAGCTGGATATCCTGCAAAAGCGCCGCATCGTCATCGACGAGAGCAAGCTCGGCAAATCTCTCGGTTGCCCGGTGGTGGCCCTCTCTGCCCACAACAGCAAGCAGGTTGCCGCCTTCAAGCAGCAGATCCGCCAGTTTATCGGTCAGCCGCAAGCCGCCTTGCAGCTCGATTATGGCCACGAGCTTGAAAACGATCTGGCGGAGCTGGAGACCCTGCTCGCCCCGCATCACCTCACTACCCGTGGCCGCGCCCTGCGCCTGCTGGAAGAGGATGCGGTGATGCAGGAGACCCTGCTGCCCGGTCAGCAGGCGGCCGCAGCCAATGTAGTGGCTCGCGCCCATCAGGGACAGGATATCGACCTGCAACTGGCGGATATTCGCTACGGCCATATCCACCAGTGGGTACAACAGGCGCGTCAGCAGAAGGGCAAGCTCACCGAGGCCCAGAGCGAGTGGCTGGATCGGGTGCTGCTCAATCGCTGGATTGGCATCCCCTTCTTCCTGTTTGTCATGTACCTGATGTTCCTGTTTGCCATCAACGTTGGCAGCGCCTTTATCGACTTCTTTGACATCATGGGCGGCGCCCTGTTTGTCGATGGGGTGCACCACCTGCTGGGGCTGGTCAATGCCCCCGAGTGGCTGGGCGCCATTCTGGCTGATGGCTTTGGTGTCGGCTTGCAGACCGTGGCCACCTTTATTCCGGTGATTGGCTGCCTCTATCTCTTCCTCGCGGTGCTGGAGAGCTCCGGCTATCTGGCCCGTGCCGCCTTCGTGGTGGATGCCCTGATGCGCCGCCTCGGCCTGCCGGGCAAGGCGTTCGTGCCGATGCTGATGGGCTTTGGCTGTACCGTCCCCTCGGTGATGGCGACCCGTACCCTCAACTCCGAGCGGGAGCGGCTGATGACCTCCGCCATGGCCCCCTTCATGTCGTGCGGTGCCCGTCTGCCGGTTTACGCCCTGTTTGCGGTGGCATTCTTCCCCGAGTCTGGCCAGAACCTGGTGTTCGGTCTCTACCTCATCGGCATTCTGGTGGCGGTGCTCACCGGCCTGTTGCTGCGCAGCACCCTGCTGCCGGGCAAGAGTGACTCCATGCTGATGGAGATGCCGGATTACGAGTGGCCGCGGCCGATCAACGTTGCCATCAAGACCTGGCAGAAGCTCAAATCCTTCGTCTTTGGCGCCGGTAAAACCATCGTGCTGGTGGTTGCCGTGCTGAGCGTGCTTAACTCGCTCGGTACCGATGGCAGCTTTGGCCATCAGGAGCAGGAGAGCTCGGTCCTGAGCAAGATAAGCCAGGCGGTGACCCCGGTGCTGCACCCCATAGGTGTACGCGATGACAACTGGCAGGCCACGGTCGGTATCGTCACCGGTATCTTCGCCAAAGAGGCGGTGGTCGGAACCCTCAACAGCCTCTACGCCGGTGGTGGCGATGCAGAGGAGGAGAGCGAGTTCTCGCTGGTGGCCAGTTTCCACGAGGCGATCGATGCCGTGGCGGCCAATCTGGCGGAGATCAACCCGAGCGACCCCATGGGGCTTGATGTTGGCAACCTTGACGACCAGAAAGCTGCCGCCGAGGCGCAGGAGGTCGATGTCTCCACCTACGGCAACATGCAGACTCACTTCGACGGGGCGGCCGGTGCCTTTGCCTACCTCTTGTTCGTGCTGCTCTACATGCCTTGCGCGGCAGCCATGGGCGCGCTGGTGCGGGAAACCGGTCGTCAGTGGGCGCTGATGACGGCGGTATGGTGCAACTACATGGCCTTTATGTGCGCCACCCTCTTCTATCAGGTGGCCACCTTTGCCGCTCATCCGGAGCAGAGCCTGTTCTGGATCGTCAGCTATGGCCTCTCTCTGGTGTTGCTCTGGTGGGCCGGTCGCCGTCACGGTGACATAGTCGCCCGCAAGGTGGTGACCTTATGATCCTGCGCGAGCTGGGGGATTACCTCGCCGCGCAGCAGAAGGTGAGCCGGCGTGATCTGGCTCGCCACTTCCACACCTCGGAAGATGCGGTGGAGGCCATGCTCGGCGTCTGGATGCGCAAGGGGCGGGTCATCAAGCGCGAGAGTCGCGTCTGTGGTGGCAGTTGCTGCGGCAAGAGCGAAGAGGTGATGTTCGAGTGGTGTGACGCGGGCCAGATTGGCATCAAGATCCGCTAAACGACTACCCAACCTCATCATCAAACATCGAACAATAAAAAACGGCAGATCCTGCACAAGGGTCTGCCGTTTTTATTGTTGAAAACAGGCGGGATCAGGCGCCTTGGCGAGCCTCGCTCAGCAGTGCCAGCGCCGGTTGGGCGTTGTCCGGCATCAGCCGGTAGGCCTTGTGATGTTTGACCAGGGCGGTTTTCTTGTTGCCCTGGCTCAGCAGCAGGCCGTGCTTGAAGGCCGCCTCGGCCAGCACCTTCTCGTCACCGCGCACATAGAGGGTGAGGGGTTTTACAAGCTCACCGTCCTCGATATGGCCTGCATATTCGCTGTGGCTTACCACCAGACTCGCCTGACCGCCAGATTGCAGGCGCAGCTTGGCATTCACCTCGCTCTCGGTCAGCACCAGCCAGCCTGCCGCTGAGAGCTCCTCCAGCAGCGCAGCCAGCTTGGCCCCCAGTTGTTGCGGGTTGGTCATGGCGCACTGGTACTGGAAGGCGATGCGCGCAAGCAATCCCTTGAGATCGGCACCCGCGCCCAGGGTGCGGCCAAGCTGCACCCAAGCTTTCAAATCTTCCATCACCAGACGGGAGAAGCGCTTCTCCTTGAGGGAGTCGGCCATCCAGGTGCAGAGAAAGTGGCTCTCTTGCGCCGGAGTGCGCTTGCCCGCCTTTTGCTCGGCGGTGCGGGCCAGTTCGGCCAGGCTTTGAGTGGCCATCTCGAGCAGGGCCTGATTGTAGGTAGGAGAGGTCATAAGCAATCCTTGAGTTGACCACCAGGGGCCAACACCGATGACAGAGATGGCAAAGGCGCCAGTGGCGCCTTTGCGGTTCAATAGAGCAACTGCCCGCCTTATTTCGGCTGACGGGGCTTCTTGGCTGCAGCCAGACGCTTGAGGCGCTGACCCTGCAGCTTGGCTTCGGCCATCACCTGGGCCACGGCGTTATCTTCACGCTGCGGGCGCTTGCCAAAGCGACGACGCTCTTGCAGCTGTTTGATCAGCTCGTCACGGCTGCTCACCTCATAGCCCGGCACCATGATGCGGCGGATCTTCTGGCCGATCAGGGCCTCGATCTCCAGCAGGGTACGCTCCTCTTCACGGCTGACGAAGGAGATGGCCATGCCGCGCTTGCCGGCACGACCGGTACGGCCGATGCGGTGCACGTAATCTTCCGCCAGGAACGGCAGATCGTAGTTGACCACGTATTCCAGATCCGGAATGTCCAGACCACGGGCGGCCACTTCGGTGGCGACCAGTACCCGTACTTTGCCTTCCATGAATTCGCGCAGGGCGCGGCGACGGTTGCCCTGGGCCTTCTCGCCATGGACAACTGCGGACTTGATGCCGTCGAGGTTCAGCTCCTCGACCAGCACATCACAGCTCTCGCGGGTACTGGCGAACACCAGCACCTGCTGCCAGTTCTGCTTGCCAATCAGCTCTGAGAGCAGCTCGCGCTTGCGCTTCTGCTCGACCGGATAGACGGTGTGGCTGACGGTGTCGGCGGTGGAGTTCTGCTTGTTGACGCTGACGATCTGCGGTCTGTCCAGCATCAGGTTGGCCAGCTTCTTCACCGCATCGGAGAAGGTGGCGGAGAAGAGCAGGTTTTGACGGGTCTTGTTGACCGCTTGCAGGATCTTCTGCACATCGGCACTGAAGCCCATGTCGAGGATGCGATCCGCTTCATCCATCACCAGACACTCGACGCCAGAGAGGCTGAGGTTGCAGGCGGTGAGGTGCTCCAGCAGACGGCCCGGGGTGGCCACAATGATGTGAGCGCCCGCTTTGAGCTTCTTGGCCTGCACGTCCTGCTTGCCACCGCCGACGATGGTGATGGTGGTGATATCGAGATACTTGGCGAAGTCATTGATGTTGCTCGCCACCTGAGCCGCCAGCTCGCGGGTCGGGGTCAGGATCAGCACACGGGCGTTGGAAGGCTGGACCGGCGCCGGATTGTCTACCAGACGTTGCAAAATGGGCAGGGCGAAGGCGGCGGTCTTGCCGGTACCGGTCTGGGCGCTGGCCAGCACATCGCGGCCACGGCGGATGGCCGGGATCGCCTGTTGCTGCACAGGGGTCATCTCCTGATAACCGCAATCTGAGACAGCACGCAAAATCTCGGGGGCAAAATCGAACGATTCAAATCTCATAATGGGTTCCTGTGTTCCAGCTGGGCTGTGTTTGGCTTGGTTAGCTCGGCATGAGCGAGACGGAGGTTGTAACCACCGACGGCTGCGCCTGACATCAAGTCAGAGAGTGAGCCGGAAAATGGCGGGCGCGAAGTGTAACAGATAGACGTCACAAATTCTGCCTCAAATGGTTGTCCTTTTCTCATCCTTTGTGGTGTGAATGGCGGTTGAAAGCAATCATTTGACTCCCAAATGCCAAGCTTAGATGCGTGGCTAAAGGTTTTGGGCAAGGACGAAAGGGATATCGATGGAACTGGAACAGTTAAAACGCCAGCTGGAGCAGCTTGGCGAGCGCAATGACAGCATGCAGCAGGCTCGACACCGCAAGCTGCTCAATATCACCCGCGACACGGGGGAGTTGCTGTCAGTGCTGGTGCAGACCCGTGGGGCGCAGGCGGTGCTGGAGATCGGCACCTCCAATGGTTACTCCACGCTTTGGCTGGCAGAAGCGGTGCGTCGGCTGGAGGGGCACGTGACCACCATTGAGCGGGATGAGGATAAGCGCGTGCTGGCCCCCTGGGTAACCTTGCTGGCAGGGGATGCGGGGGAGCTGTTACCGACCTTGCCGAAAGGCGGTTATCAACTCATCTTCCTCGATTCGGATCGTCAGCACTACCGGGCATGGTGGCCGCAGATCCGCCGCCTGCTGGCACCCCGTGGCCTGCTGGTGGTTGATAACGCTATCTCCCATCGCAGCGAGATGGTGGAGTGGATGAACGAGGTCGGGCAGGACCCCGCTTTTGTCACCTCGCTGGTGCCGGTCGGCAAGGGGGAGTGGCTGGTGGTGCGTTTGTAGGGGGTAGCAACAAAAAATCAGCCCCGCATTGGCGGGGCTGATTGTTAGGGAACATCACGGCTGTGGCCGGTCAGATCAGACCGCCATATAGTCCATGATCCCTTCGGCCGCTTTGCGCCCTTCGTAGATGGCGGTCACCACCAGATCGGAGCCGCGTACCGCGTCGCCACCGGCGAACACCTTGGGATTGCTGGTCTGGAAGGCATACTCCGCCTGCTCGCGCGCCTTGATGCGATCCCGGTTGTCGAGCTCGATGCCGAACTCCGCCATCCAGGGCTGGGGGTTGGGCTGGAAGCCAAACGCCATCACTACCGCATCGGCGGCCAACACCTGCTCTGAGCCCTCGATAACCACCGGATTGCGGCGGCCATTGGCATCGGGTTCACCCAGCTCGGTGCTCACTACTTTGATGCCGACGGTGCGACCGCTGGCATCCAGCTCGACCGCTACCGGTTGCAGGTTGAACATGAACTCAACCCCCTCCTCGCGGGCGTTTTTCACCTCCCGCTTGGAGCCCGGCATGTTCTCCTCGTCGCGGCGATAGGCGCAGATCACCTTGTCAGCCCCCTGACGGATGGCGGTACGCACGCAGTCCATGGCGGTATCGCCACCGCCCAGCACCACCACCTGCTTGCCGGCGAAGTCGATGTAGTCGGCTTGTGCCTTCTCGAACCCCAGCAACCGGTTGGCGTTGGCGATGAGGTAGGGCAGGGCGTCATAGACGCCCGGCGCCTCTTCGTTGGCAAAGCCGCCCTTCATGTACTTGTAGGTGCCGACCCCGAGGAAGACCGCATCGAACTCGCCGAGCAGGTCAGCGAAGGTGATGTCCTTGCCCACTTCGGTCTCGAGACGAAACTCCACGCCCATCCCCTGGAAGATCTCGCGGCGACGCTGCATCACCTCTTTTTCCAGCTTGAAGGAGGGGATACCGAAGGTGAGCAGGCCACCGATCTCCGGATACTTGTCAAACACCACCGGAGTTACGCCATTGCGTGCCAGCACATCGGCACAGGCGAGGCCCGCAGGGCCGGCACCGATGACGGCGACCCGCTTGCCGGTCTTGACCACGTTCGAGAGATCGGGCTTCCAGCCCATCTCGAACGCCTTGTCGGTGATGTATTTTTCGATGTTGCCGATGGTCACCGCGCCGAAGCGATCGTTGAGGGTGCAGGAGCCTTCACAGAGGCGATCCTGCGGGCAGACCCGACCGCACACTTCCGGCAGGCTGTTAGTCTGGTGGGAGAGCTCCACTGCCTCCAGAATGCGCCCCTCTTTGGCCAGCTTCAGCCAGTTGGGGATGTAGTTGTGGACCGGACACTTCCACTCGCAATAGGGGTTGCCGCACTCGAGGCAGCGATCCGCCTGCATCTGTACCTGCGGCTGATTGAAGGACTCGTAGATCTCCACAAACTGGATTTTGCGGATCTTGAGCGGCTTCTTGGGCGGGTCGACCCGCTGGACATCGATAAACTGAAATACGTTCTGGCTCATAGGGTTCCCTCCTTATTGCGCCTGGATTCTGAGTTCTGCACTGGAACGGCTGGTGTGACCCAGCAGCGATTTCACGTCGCTGGACTTGGGTTTGATCAGCCTGAACTTGGGCACATAGGAGTCGAAGTTGGCCAGGATCTCCTCGGCGCGCGAGCTGCCGGTCTCATTGAGGTGCGCCGTGATGATGCCGCGCAGGTGCTCCTGATGGATGGCGAGATCCGCCACGTCCAGCAGTTCCACCAGCTCGGGGTTGGTGCGCTTGGCGAAGTTGCCGCACTCGTCGAGCACGTAGGCAAAGCCGCCGGTCATGCCCGCCGCGAAGTTGACGCCGGTCTGACCGAGCACGGTGACGATGCCGCCGGTCATATATTCACAACCGTTGTCGCCAATTCCCTCGACCACCGCCAGTGCGCCGGAGTTGCGCACCGCGAAACGCTCGCCGGCAGTGCCCGCGGCGTAGAGTTTGCCGCCGGTGGCGCCGTAGAGGCAGGTGTTGCCGATGATGGCGGCTTCATGGGATTTGAACGCCACGCCGACATGGGGCTTGATCACCAGCTTGCCGCCGGTCATCCCCTTGCCCACATAGTCGTTGGCGTCACCGGTGAGGATCATCTCGAGGCCACCCGCGTTCCAGACGCCGAAGCTCTGGCCTGCAGTGCCGTTGAAGTGCACCTTGACCGGATCTGCCGCCATCCCCTGATTGCCGTGACGTTTGACGATCTCGCCCGAGAGACGCGCCCCCACCGAGCGGTCGGTGTTGCGAATGTCGTAGCGGAACTCGCCACCGCTTGAGGTTTCCACCGCTTCCAGCAGATCTTCCACCATTTTCAGGTTGAGCGGCCCCTTGTCGAAGGTGGGGTTGTGCTGCTGGCTGAACAGGCTGGAGCCTGCCGGCGCAACCGGACGGGCCAGAATGCCAGAGAGATCCAGCTTGGCCTGACGGGCGGTGAGGCCGGGCAGGGCTTCCAGCAGATCGGTGCGGCCAATCAGGTCGGTCAGCTGGGTGACGCCGAGCTGGGCCATCAGCTCGCGGGTCTCCTCGGCGATGAACTTGAAGTAGTTCATCACCATCTCCGGCAGACCGGTGAAGTGCTCGCGACGCAGCTTCTCATCCTGAGTGGCAACGCCGGTGGCGCAGTTGTTCAAGTGGCAAATACGCAGGTATTTGCAACCGAGCGCCACCATGGGGCCGGTGCCAAAGCCGAAGCTCTCGGCGCCGAGGATGGCCGCCTTGATGATGTCGAGGCCGGTTTTGAGACCGCCATCCACCTGCAGCCGCACCTTGTGGCGCAGACCGTTGGCGACCAGCGCCTGCTGGGTTTCAGCCAGACCCAGTTCCCACGGGGAGCCGGCATATTTGACCGAGGTGAGGGGGCTCGCGCCAGTGCCGCCGTCATAACCTGAGATGGTGATGAAGTCGGCATAGGCCTTGGCCACGCCGCAGGCGATGGTGCCGACGCCAGGCTCGGAGACCAGTTTCACCGACACCAGACAGCTCGGGTTGATCTGCTTGATGTCGAAGATGAGCTGGGCCAGATCCTCGATGGAGTAGATGTCGTGGTGCGGCGGCGGTGAAATCAGGGTCACGCCGGGCACGGAATAACGCAGCTGGGCGATTTGGGCGGTGACCTTGTCACCGGGCAGCTGGCCCCCTTCACCGGGCTTGGCGCCTTGAGCCACCTTGATCTGCACTACATCGGCGTTCATCAGGTAGTGGGGGGTGACACCGAATCGGCCGGAAGCCACCTGCTTGATGCGGGAGTTCTTCTCGGTACCGAAACGCTTGGGATCTTCGCCACCTTCGCCGGAGTTGCTCTGACCGCCGAGGCGGTTCATGGCGACAGCCAGTGCCTCGTGGGCTTCAGGGCCGAGGGCGCCGATGGACATGGCAGCGGAGTCGAAGCGGGGGAACAACTTGTCGGCTGGCTCAACCTGATCCAGCGCGACCGGATTGTCGACCTTCTTCAGGGCCAGCAGATCGCGCAAGGTGGCAACCGGGCGCTCGTTCACCAGACGGGCGTACTCCTTGTAATCGGCATAGTTGCCGGAGCGCACCGCGGTTTGCAGGGTCTGTACCACGTCCGGGTTGTAGGTGTGGTACTCGCCGCCGTGGACGAACTTGAGCAGGCCGCCATGGGGGAGGGGCTTGCGCACCAGCCAGGCCTGACGGGCCAGATTGTGCTGATCCTGCTGGATGTCGGCAAAATCGGCACCCTGAATACGGCTCGATACGCCGTGGAAGCAGGTATCGACCACAGACTTGGCCAGGCCCACAGCTTCGAACAGCTGGGAGCAGCGGTAGCTGGCGACCGTGCTGATGCCCATCTTGGACATCACCTTGTAGAGCCCCTTGTTGATGCCGTTGCGATAGTTGACCATGGCCTGGCGCAGGGACATGGTGAGCACGCCCTCTTCAACCTGTTTGGCCAGGGTTTCGTAGGCGAGATAGGGGTAGATGGCGGTCGCGCCAAAGCCCAGCAGCACAGAGAAGTGGTGCGGATCGCGGCAGCTTGCAGTCTCCACCAGAATGTTGGCGTCGCAGCGCAGGTTGTTGTCCACCAGGGTGCGCTGCACTGCACCCACCGCCATGGCGGCCGGGATCGGCAGGGTGTCGGCGCTGATATCGCGATCCGACAGCACCAGCAGCACGGTGCCACTCCTGGCAGCAGTTTTGGCCTCGTCGCAGATGCGCACGATGGCCGCTTCCAGCCCCTCTTCGGGCTTGAAGTTGAGGCTGATCACCTGATGGCGGTAGTACTCACCTTCCAGTGCCAGCAGCTGGTGGAAGTCGGAGTAGAGCAGGATCGGCGACTGGAACAGCACCCGGTGGGCGTGGCCGAAGGTCTCGTTGAAGACGTTCTGCTCGCGACCGATACAGGTGGCCAGCGACATCACGTGGTTCTCACGCAGCGGATCGATGGGCGGGTTGGTCACCTGGGCAAACATCTGGCGGAAGTAGTCATAAAGGGTGCGCGGGCCGGAGGAGAGCACCGCCATCGGGGTATCATCCCCCATGGAGCCCACCGCTTCCTGACCATTTTCACCGAGCACCCGGATGATCTGATCCAGCTCCTCGAAGGAGTAGCCAAACAGCTTCTGATAGGTTTTCAGCTGGTTGTCGGAGAACTCGCGGCTACCGGTCTGGCTGTCGTCCATCTGCTCGAAGGGGACCAGTCGGCGGCAATGTTTATCCATCCACTGCTTGTAGGTGTGACGGTTCTTGAGGTCGTCATCGATCTCGAAGCTGGTCCACACCTTGCCGTTGCTGGTATCGACCACGAACAGCTCGCCCGGGCCGACCCGGCCCTTCTCCAGCACTTCGTCCGGGGTGTAGTCCCAGGTGCCGACTTCTGAGGCGAGGGTAATGAACTTGTCCTTAGTGATGACGTAGCGGGCCGGACGCAGACCGTTGCGATCAAGTGCGCAGGTGGCGTAGCGACCATCGGTCATGACGATACCGGCCGGGCCGTCCCACGGCTCCATGTGCATGGAGTTGAAGTCGTAGAAGGCGCGCAGGTCGTCATCCATGTTCGGGTGCTTTTGCCATGCTGGCGGGATCAACAGGCGCATGGCGCGGAACAGGTCCATGCCACCGGCGAGGAAGAGATCCAGCATGTTGTCGAGACTGGAGGAATCCGACCCCGTGGTGTTGACGAAGGGGGCCGCTTCCTGCAAATCGGGAATGAGCGGCGTCGCAAACTTGTAGCTGCGCGCTTTGGCCCACTGGCGGTTGCCGGCGATGGTGTTGATCTCGCCGTTGTGGGCCAGATAGCGAAACGGCTGCGCCAGCGGCCAGCGCGGGCTGGTGTTGGTGGAGAAGCGCTGGTGGAAGACGCAGATGGCCGCCTGCATACGGATGTCGGCGAGATCCAGATAGAAGCGCGGCAAGTCCACCGGCATGCACAGCCCTTTATAGACGGTGACCAGGTTGGAGAGGCTGACCACATAGAAGTAGTCGTCGTTGACGCGCTTTTCGATGCGGCGACGCACGATATAGAGGCGGCGCTCGAGATCCTTGTCGACCCAGCCGGGCGGGGCGTTGACAAAGACCTGTTCAATGCTGGGTAGGGAGGCTTTTGCGATGGTACCCAGTACGTTGGTATCGACGGGCACCTTGCGCCAGCCGACCAGACTCAGGGTCTCTTTTTCCAGCTCTTCGTCGATGATGTCGCGGGTCTGCTGGGCCAATACGGGGTCAGGGTTGAGAAACAGCATGCCGACCGCATAGTTGCGGCCAAGGTGCCATCCCTTCTCCTCGGCGACAGCTCTGAAGAAGCTGTCCGGTTTTTGCAGCAGCAGACCGCAACCATCGCCGGTCTTGCCATCGGCGGAGATCCCTCCGCGGTGCTGCATGCGAGCCAATGCTGACATCGCGAGACGGACAAGCTTGTGGCTGGCTTCCCCTTCCATGTGGGCCAACAGGCCGAAGCCACAGTTATCCCTCTCCAGCTTTGGATCATATAGTGACATTGCATTTCTCCCTTGCTCGGCCTTGTATCGCACAGTCATCACCTGACTGCATAAATTGCGATTGGCTCTTGTGGTTCCGTCTGCCTGACGTGGCGAATCTCCAAACTAATGGGATTTTCTGGCGAGGTCAATCGCAGGTCAGGTTTGTCTTCATGGTTACATTCGCATAACAAAATGTCGGGTTAGGGGGATTAGCTCGCAGTTATGGAGTGTTTATTCTGTATGGTTTGATTTTATTGGTTAAATATATCGCCATTGACGGGCTCAATGGTGCGCTCGGCGACGATGGGCGAATGTAGTAATTTTACCAACCAGATGTGGCCGACAGCGGAAGGGATCACATTTTCAATATCCCATGCTTGCAATTGTGTGCTGTCGGGTCTCTTTGGATTTTTCATTGTTCAACAGTGGGTTATCAGGTCTCATTTTCATATGGATGTTTACTGTTTGAATCGTCAAAGAACTGCAAAAATCCTTTTTTTGCGCTTTTTCTCTATATTTATTCAAAATTGGTCGGGTATTTATATGTTTTACCCTCTCCGCTAGCTTGATCCAGCTCAGCCCCTGTTTTGCGCAAGCTCGTACAATGGCGCTCCTTTAGCGGAGGTGTCATGCAGTTACACGAACTCGTCAATACATTCGGTCAGGATCTCAAGCAGCGTCATGGTCAGAAGATCCACAAACTCTCCATCCACGGGGCCTTCACCTGCCCGAACCGTGACGGCACCCTGGGCCGTGGTGGCTGCACCTTCTGCAACGTATCCTCTTTTGCCGACGAGTCGGCCCAACAACTCTCCGTGGTGCAACAATTGCTGGCTCGCCGGGACGAAGTCACCCGTGCAAAGCGCTATCTTGCCTATTTTCAGGCCTATACCAGCACCTATGCCGAGGTCGAATATCTGCAGCGGATGTATGAAGAGGCGCTGTCGGTGAGCGATATGGTGGGGCTCTGCGTGGGCACTCGCCCCGATTGCGTGCCGGATGCGGTGCTGGATCTGTTGGCGGGCTATCAGGCCCGGGGTTACGAGGTGTGGCTGGAGCTCGGGCTGCAAAGCGCTAACGACAAGACTCTGCAACGGATCAACCGCGGCCATGGTTATGCCGCCTATGAGGATGCGGTAAGACGTGCCCATCAGCGCGGCATCAAGGTATGTGCTCATCTGATCGTCGGCCTGCCGGGGGAGGTGCCGATGGACAGCCTCGATACCCTGCATCGTATCGTTGAGACCGGTGTTGAGGGGATCAAGTTGCATCCGCTTCATGTGGTTGAGGGTAGTACTCTTGGCAAGGCATGGCAGGCGGGGCGCCTTGAGGTATTGACGCTGGAGCAGTATGTGGAAGCGGCCGTTGCCATGATCCAGCACACGCCGCCCGAGGTGGTGTATCACCGGATTTCGGCCTCCGCGCGCCGTCCAACCCTGTTGGCGCCAGCCTGGTGTGAAAATCGCTGGACGGCCATGGCGGATATTGCCAAAGCACTCTCATTGAACGGCCCGCAAGGTCACGCGTTGGGCAGACCCTTCATACTTCCTGACCTATAATTGAGCGCCAGATTATTATTTTCACGTAAAACATAGGGTTATATAAAAAACTTCATACCCTAAACTATAGTTTTGGTACGTGCCGGTTGATATAGTGGTGCGCCATAATAAATGTCATTATCAATTAACTCCGACATTCACCCTGGTTGCAGTGTTAGCATGGTGTTGATGAGCCGATTATTTTTACCAATAACGAATCATGCCACCATTGCTGCTGTGCCGGGAAATTGGCGATGAGTGTCGCGATCTATCTGGACAGGTTTATCCCCTGATCAGTCTTATCAGCGGGAAGGCCACTCGGTTTTAGCGTGGCTATAGCAGGGAAATATGAGCGATGAACGCTCTTATCTACCTCATTTATGCAGTGACAGGATGCTATGCAAGCAGAAACAAGTCGTATTGATGAGTTATTGGAGTGTCTGGTCTTCTTGACCCGTTTTTATGGTGTGCCCAATAGTCAGGATGCCCTGACGACTGGGTTGCCACTGGTCTCCGGACGCCTGACAACCGCACTCTTTTGCCGTGCTGCCGAGCGGGGCGGGTTATCCGCCCGTGAAGTGATACAGCCACTGGCCGATATTTCTCCCTTGCTGCTGCCTTGTGTATTGCAGATGCGCAGTGGTGGTGCCTGCATTTTGCTGGAGTGGAACGAAGATCGCAGCCAGGGGAAAGTGATTTTCCCGCAGGCCGGTGATGCCGCGCAATGGCTGACCGCAGCCCAATTGGGTGATGAGTATCTGGGACGCCTCTTCTATGTAAAGAAGCAGTTCAAGTTTGACGAGCGCTCGCCCAAGGTACTGGAAACCCGTGATGGACACTGGTTCTGGAGCACCTTGTTCGAATCCCGCGGCATCTATCGCGATGTGCTGATCGCCTCCATTCTGATCAACCTGTTTGCCATCGCCAGTCCTCTTTTCACCATGAACGTCTATGACAAGATTGTGCCCAATCTGGCGTTTGATTCGCTCTGGGTGCTGGCTGTCGGGGCTATGGTGGTCTTTACCTTCGATTTTGTGATGCGGCAGTTGCGCAGTTACTTTATCGACATTGCCGGTAAAAAGTCTGATGTGCTGCTGTCCGCCAAGATTTTCGCCAAGGTGATGGGTATGCGGATGGAATCTCGTCCCGCTTCCACCGGTGCTTTCGCCAAACATCTGCAGGAATTTGAGTCGGTGCGGGAGTTTTTCACCTCCGCAACGGTTTCTACTCTTATCGATCTCCCCTTTGCCGTCTTCTTCCTTTTTATTATCTGGATGTTTGCAGGCGTAATGGTGGTGGTTCCCATCGTCGCCATGCTGATCCTCATCGCCTACAGCTTCTATATTCAGGAGCCTCTCAAGCAGTCCATCGAAGAGGGGTCACGCCTTGCGTCCCAGAAGAACGCCAACCTGATTGAAAGTATTTCCGGGCTGGAAACCGTCAAGATTTTCGGCGCCGAGAGCATGTTCCAGCATCGCTGGGAACAGGCCGTCTCCCATATTTCCACCTGGGGCGTACAGACCCGCCGCATTACCAACTCCATGTCCTCGCTGGCCAGCTATATCCAGCAGGTGGTGACGGTCGGTCTGGTGATCGTCGGTGTTTACCAGATCTCCGAAGGTTTGGTCACCATGGGGGGCATGATTGCCGCCGTGATGCTCTCCAGCCGCGCCATTGCGCCCATGGTGCAACTCTCCGTGTTGTCGACCCGTTATAACCAGGCCAAGTCAGCACTGGATATTCTGGAAAAAATCATGCAAACCCCGGGAGAGCAGGAGGAGGGCAAGCAATATATCCATCATCCGGTGATTGCCGGTCGCATTGAATTTGAAAATGTCTCCTTCAAATATCCGGGAATGGAAACCAGCACCCTGCACAATATCAATTTGCGCATTCAGCCGGGCGAAAAAGTGGCGATTATCGGCCGGATTGGGGCGGGTAAAACGACCCTCGAGAAGCTGTTGATGGGGTTGTATCGACCGACCGATGGTTCGGTACGTATCGACGGTTTTGAACTTGATCAACTGCCGCCTGCGGTGATCCGTCGCAATATCGGCTGTGTTCCGCAAGATGTCATTCTCTTTTTCGGATCTGTGCGGGACAACATCATGCTGGGTAATCCGCTGGTGGATGATGTGAGAGTCTTGCGCGCCGCCAAGCGGGCGGGTGTCACCAACTTTACCAACAGGGATCCCAACGGGCTGGATCGGCAGATAGGTGAGGGTGGCCGTCAGCTCTCCGGTGGTCAGCGTCAGTCGATCCTGCTGGCACGCGCCCTGCTCAATGATCCCCCCATTCTGGTGATGGATGAGCCGACCTCCAACATGGACAACCAGTCCGAGATGCAGGTCAAACAGGAGCTCGCCAGACTGGGCCCGGAAACCACATTGATCCTCATCACTCACAAAACCTCGATGCTGGATGTGGCATCGCGAGTGATCGTTATCGAGCAGGGGCAGATCGTTGCTGATGGCCCCAAAGAGGTGGTGTTGCAGCAGTTGAAGGAAGGCAAGGTGCGCGTGCAGGAGGTGTCCCATGGTTAAGGGGCTCATGGACTGGTTCAAGCGCAGCAAAAAGACGCCTTCCGGCGAGGTATTGCCAGCACCCGAGCATCTGGAGTTTGTCGATGACGGCGCGGCAGCTGTACTGCTGACCACGCCGACCGGAGCTCGTATCCTGCTATGGTGCTGTTTCCTCTTTTTCATGAGTGCCATCGTCTGGGCGGCCTGGGCCGAACTGGATGAAGTCACTGTTGGTCAGGGCAAGGTTATTCCGTCCCGTCAGCTGCAGGTGATACAGAACCTGGAAGGGGGGATCGTCAAAGAGATCTTCGTCAAAGAGGGGGACATCGTCGAGAAGGGGCAGCCGCTGCTGCGTATTGATGACACCCGTTTCCGCTCCGACTTTAGAGAACGGGAGCAAGAGGTAGTCACCCTGAAGGGGGATGTGGCCCGTCTGCGCGCCGAGATGGCCAGCGTCGAGGTGAAAAACGACCCAGCGTTAGGGTGGCGTGAACAGGTCGTGGTGGGTGAAGCGCCAATCCAGTTTCCCGATGGTTATGAAACTGTCTTTGCCGAATACGCACACCGTGAGCGGTCTGTACAGCGGGATCGCCTCAATAACCTGAAGAACCAGCTCTATATTCTTGGTCAGCAAATCGAACAGAAAGAGCAGGAGCTGATTGAACTGAATGCCAAGATCCGCACCGTGAATCGCAGTGTGGATTTGGCCAGACAGGAACTGAATATTAGCCGTCCGTTGGCGAAAGAAGGTATAGTGCCTCAAGTGGAGCTGATCAAGCTTGAGCGGCAGGTCAACGAGATGCAGGGGGAGCTGGAGAGCAACCGTCTGCTGATCCCAAAACTCAATTCGGTACTGCGTGAGACCATCTCCAAGCGTAATGATATTGCGTTGAAGTTCAGAGCAGATTCCCAGACTGAACTGAATGAGAAACAGGGGCGGCTTGGCCAGTTATCAGAAGGGCAGGTTGGCTTGCGAGACAGGGTAGACCGGACCAGCGTGATTGCACCGCTCAAGGGCACCATCAAGAAGCTCAAGATCAACACCCTGGGCGGCGTGGTTCAGCCCGGTATGGATTTGATGGAGATTGTGCCGCTGGAGGATACCTTGCTGGTAGAAGCCAAGGTGTCACCGAAAGATATCGCTTTCCTGCGACCGGGGCTGGATGCCATCGTCAAAATTACTGCCTACGACTTTACAATCTATGGAGGATTGCATGGCAAGGTTGAACAGATAAGTGCGGATTCGATCCAGGATGAGGAGGGGAACTCCTTTTATCTGGTTCGGGTTCGGACAGAGAAGAGTTACTTGGGCGATGAGCTTAACGCACTTCCCATCATCCCCGGTATGTTAGCCAGTGCTGATATCATTACTGGTAAAAAAAGTGTCCTAGACTATTTGCTTAAGCCGATTTTACGGGCAAAGCAGTCGGCACTGAGAGAACGATAAGCCAACAATCTAAAAACAAAACATGACTGGAGATAACATGAAAAAAACGATTGTTGCCATGCTGGTCAGTGGCTGCATCCTGATCCCGAGTTTGGGTCAGGCCCAGACTCTGGAAGAGTCGGTGGCACAGACACTTGCTACGCATCCCAAGATCAAGGAAGCGTTTGATCTGTATCAGGCACGACTCTATCAGCATGATGGAGCCAAGGGTGGCTATTATCCTACGATCGATCTGCGTGGTGGCGTAGGCTATGAAAAAACTGATAGCCCTACAACTCGTGCTCCTGGGTTCAGGGGCGATGATTCACTGACGCGTAAAGAAGCCGGACTCAGTCTGCGGCAAATGTTGTTTGATGGCTTTGATGTCAGCAACAACGTCTCCAGAACCGAAGCTGAAGCCAATGCCCAGCGTCTGGCGATGATCTCCGAAGCTGAAAATACCGCGCTGCGAGTAGCTGAGGTCTACCTCAATATGCTGCGCCAGCAGGAGATTCTGGAGCTTTCCAAACAAAACCTGGAAACCCACGAACAGATCCGCAGCGACATCAGCAAGCGGACTGATTCAGGGCTTGGCTCTACTGCGGATCAGACCCAGATTGAAGGTCGTGTTGCCAGGGCCTATTCAAATCAGGCTGCGGCTGAAAACAACTATCGCGACGCAGAGAGTGAATTTATTCGTGTCGTGAACGAGGTACCCAAAGATCTGGTTCAGCCGGTTCCCAATACCGAGCTTATACCGACAAGCCTCGATAGTGCGCTGAAAACAGCGACCGAAGTCCATCCGACCTTGCTCTCTTCCTTGCAGGATATCGAAGCGGCCAAGTATCAGCATGAAGGTGCCAAATCCGGTTTCTACCCCAATGTGACATTCGAGGTCGATCAGAACTGGAATGAGGATATCGATGCGGTCAAAGGGCGAAACGATGATCTGACCGCAATGGTGCGGATGCGTTACAACCTGTTCCGTGGCGGCTCTGATGTGGCAGAGAGCAATGCAACATCGGCGCTTTACTCTCAGGCGAAAGACATTCATTTGAATGCGTTCCGCCAGGTGGAGGAAGGCACTCGTCTGGCCTGGAACGCGAAAGAGTCGCTGGCCAAGCAGAAGACCTTCCTGAAAGAGCATGTTGACGCCAGCTATGACACCGTGCAGGCATACAAGAAGCAGTTTGGGTTGGGTCAACGGACATTGCTGGACGTATTGAACACCGAGAACGAACTGTTCGAGGCGCGTCGCAGCTACATTACTGCCGAGTATGATGCACTGCTGGCGGACTATCGCATTCTCAACGCGACAGGTAGCCTGCTCAATGCATTTAGCGTCAAACAACCCGCTGAATGGCAGGCTAGGCAATAACCGTTTGCCCATGATCCCGCTGGGATCATGAACGCCAACATGGTGACTGCTGCTGGCAGTCACCATGTTTGGCTAAAGCAGATGGTTGCACGGGCTTTGAGGAGTGCAGCAGCAATAATGCAGCAGGAATATGACGTGACACTCCAGCGCGGAACCGGCGGCAGATGGGGTTATCTTCTTAATGAATGGAGATACCGATCCTTACGCGCTCTGCGCCACTCCTTATGGATCCTGCTGTTACCCTTCTCACTTCTGCTCTGTGCCAGTCAGCCTCTGCCACAGGAAGATCTCAACTTGATCAAACGGGCGGAGCAGACCTATGGCGCCAGAGCCGGCAAGCGTGTAACTAGTTGGCGTATGCTGGTCATGGAGACGAAGGGCAGGGCCCTGAGCGAAGAAAAAAAGCTTGAGCGAGTAAATAATTTTTTCAATCGGATGCGTTTTATTGACGATATCAAGTTGTGGCGCAAAAAGGATTATTGGGCAACCCCGCTAGAATTTTTGGGAGCCGCTGGGGGAGACTGTGAAGATTTCAGTATCGCCAAATACTCTACGCTGCTCGAGCTTGGGATCCCGGATGATAAAATGCGGATGGTGTACGTTAAGGCTCTTGATTACAACCAGTTTCACATGGTGGTGGCATATTATGAGACACCCTCTTCCGTTCCGGTTATTTTGGATAATTTGATAGGCTCGATTCGCCCAGCCACACAGCGGCGTGATCTGGTGCCTATTTACAGTTTTAACGGTAGTCACTTGTGGTTGATGAAGGCACGAGGCCAAGGGGAACTGGCTGGTCAATCATCCCGCTTGGGATTATGGAATGATTTACGCAATCGCATGACCTCGGGGCGATTGGCTCGGCCAGTGGTGAATTTGGATGATTAACCTATGACGCTCTATCGACAGTTATTAGCCACCATGCTGCTGCTGTTTGGATTGTTATTTGCGGCCACATACTGGGTGCAATTCAATTCAACCCGCACTTATCTGGCGCAGCAACAGGAAACAACGGTCATCAATACGGCAACCTCGCTGGGGCTTGCGCTCACCCCCTATCTGGAAAACGGTGACAAGGTCGGTGCCGAGTCGGTGATCCAGGCCATTTTTGATGGTGGCTATTATCGACTGGTTCGCCTTGATCTGCTGGCATCAAAGGATGTCATCGAGCAGGAAAATACCAACAATATTCAGGGGGTACCGCGGTGGTTTGTAAATTTGGGACTGTTTCCTGAGGTATCCAACGAGTCAATTCTGACGTCTGGCTGGTTGCAGCTTGGAAAATTAAAAGTAGTGGGTCACCCCGGCCAGGCTTATTACGAGTTGTGGCGGGGGATGAGCGAGCTGGCGAGCTGGTTTCTGGTCGGCTTTTTGATCACCACAATTTTGTTGATGAGAGCACTCAACTACTTGCTCAAGCCACTCAAACAGATCTGTGATCAAGCCGTCGAGATTGAGCTGCACCATTTCGGTCATACGATCCCGGAGCCTAAAACCCATGAATTGAAGCAGGTCGTTCAGGCGATCAACACCCTCTCAAGCAAGTTGGCGTTGCAGTTCAAAGAGCAAGCCGATGAGGCCGAGAAATTGCGTGAGCGGGTTTATGTCGATGCCGTGTCAGGGCTTGGCAACCGAGCCTATTTTGTGGGTCAGGTAAACGCATGGATAGCGGAGGCTGGCCAAGGTGGCGTCATGCTGGTTGCGGTCGACATGCTGGATGATATCTATCGCGATGAAGGCTTTGCTGCCCGCGACAACATGGTCAAATCGATAGCTCAGGCTTTGAAAGAGCAATTAAAAGGGTGGGATGGCGCAGCCTTGGCACGGATCTCCGCGACGGAATATGCGCTGCTCTGTCCAACTGACGATCTGACTCAGCTAAAAGAGCTGGCTGAAGTGATTAATAGCCGCATTGCCGATCTGGTGGTGAATCCAATGGGCGAAGGGGATGCGCTCTCCGTCATCGGTATTGCAGGTCGTGATGGTAATGATGATCTCTCTGCCTTGTTGACCAAAGCCGATAATGCGCTTGGCAAGGCGCGCAATGAACGCCGTGGTGCTGTGGTGATGGAAGGGGGGACCGAACAAGGTTTGATGGGGCGTTTGGCCTGGCGAGATTTGGTACAAGATGCCATTTCACGACAACTTTGGCGCTTCAAAGCCCAACCAGCTTGCCGGTTTGATAATGGAGCAAGGTTGCATGCCGAGCTGTTTGCTTCTATCTCTCGGGATGGCACTGATTATTTTGCAGGTCAGTTCTTGCCCGCGATTGAACAGTTCAAATTGGGTGGTGAGTTTGACCAAGCGGTGCTTGATGCTTGCGTTCCATTACTGCAAAAACAGTCTGATCTGGTACTGGCGATCAACATCACTGCTGGCTCGCTCTGCTCGGATGAATTTTTAACCTGGCTGACGCGCTATCTGACCGAGCATGCAGAGCTCAAAGAGCGGTTGTTATTTGAAATACCTGAAGCTGCCATCATGAAACATAAAGACAACGTGGCTGCGTTGGTTGGCACCTTGCAAGCTCATGGCTTCCAGTGGGGGGTTGACCACTATGGTCGTCACTTCCAGTCTCTGGGCTATCTGGAGGAGCTGTCGCCGGCTTATGTCAAGGTCGATCACGGTTATACCAGTCAGGTCATGGAGCCGGGGGCTGACACCTCATTCCTGGCTGCAGTGTGTCGCGCCGCACACAATGCCGGTGTGACCACCATTGCGACCCGTGTCGAGGATCAACATCAAGTGGAACTGCTTTCCAAGTTGCATATCGATGGTTATCAGGGATTTGTTCACCCTGCCTTTCCGTTGTCTTGAATTAGACGCAATGAAATGGCCCCGAATGGGGTCATTTTTATATCTATCAATTCTCTTTTCTCCATCTTTATATAATCAAAGTACGCGCGGCGCTGAATGAAGCTATTCGTAGTGTGCTGATTTATATTGAAAAAACTCAACTTTTCGATTTATTTCCGTGTATCTGTTCGATGCTGAGCGAAATGCATACATATTTGCAACGGAACAGAACGCTATCTCCTTCTACGGTATAGACATCAAGATCTGTCACGTTGGAGCAATGGATATGCGTACCCAAATTATCGACAAGTCCGTGGTTGTCTCAGCCGTCGAAGGCAATGTGGAGATTGTGCTGGCTGATGGAAGCAGCCGCCCTCTGCAAAAAGGTGAAATCCTCCAACCCGGAGCCAAGTTGACCATAGCGGACGATGCCAAGCTGGCACTTTCCCCTTATGACGATACACCTGCACAGAATTCAGCTTCGGGTTCCGAGTCGGTTGAACCAGGTCAACCGCAAGGGGCTTCGCCCACCGAAGGTGCCCCTGCCGATATTGCCGCATTGCAGCAATCGATTTTGCAAGGTGTGGATCCTACTCAGAATTTTGAGGCTTCTGCCGCTGGTGGTGCTCCTGCTGCCGGTGGTGGTGGCGGTATTGGAGGCGTAGCCGGAGCGAGTGGTAATGGTGGCTTTGTCACTATCGATCGAACTGGTGATGCTACGATAGCGGCTGCAGGGTTTGATACCACCTACGATACGGCGGCTGTCATCAATGAAAATCAGGCCGAAGATTTAATTCTTGAGAATCAGCTTGATGATTTGGGTGAAACCGTCGTGACTCTCGAAGACTCTCAGGTCAGCGGGAATCTGCTCGAAAATAGCACCAATCCAGATGGACCTGCTGATGCCTCTATCGTTTCATATGACTGGGGTATCAATATCGGAGTCCCTGCCGGTGTTGCTGCCACCATTACCGGAGTGGGCACGCTGATCATCAATCCGGATGGGAGCTATACCTTTACTCCGGCTCCTAACTATGATGGTGCAGTTCCGCCGGTGAACTATCAGGTAACTGATGGCCAGGATACAGTGACTTCAACACTCGTTATCTCCATTACTCCGGTAGATGAGGCGGTAGGCCTTGATGGGCTGACTCTGGAAGGGGGAGAGGTGTTGGTCAGTGATGCCAACTTGGCCGACGGTTCGGCACCTAATGCTGCCGCGTTAACTCAAAGTGGGGTGTTTACTTTTAATGCCCCTGATGGTGTGCAAACGCTGGCAATCGGGGCGATCCAGTTGATCAGCAATGGCACCGTGGTTGCTCTGCCTGTATCCATTGAGACACCGCTTGGCAATGGATTGCAAATCACCGCAATAACCTACGATCCCGTTACCGGTAACGGCAGTGTCTCCTACAGCTATACCCTCCTTGATAATGAAGCTCATCAACAACCCGCTTCTGACCTGCAATTGGGTGAGAGCCTAACGGTGACCTTGACCGATGATGACGGTGATACAACCAGCGCAACGCTGGATATCGTTGTGCTGGATGACGTACCGGTGCTGCAGCAAGAAGGTAGCAGCGACACGGTTAATGTGGACGAGGATGACTTGCTGAAATCGCGTGGTGAGGGTGAGTCAGAGGGTAATGACGTTGGTGAGCGTGAGCCGTTATCAGTCACAGGCAACATAGTGGACAACGTTGCCTGGGGTGCGGACGGCTTTGGCAAGGTGACTGGTGTGAGCTGGAGCGGTGGCATGGCCACCATTGATGAA